>CALQKQ020000039.1 GCA_943331195.2 Akkermansia muciniphila
CGGACGTCGAGAAGGAAGTGGGTGGCGCGGGCGTCGGGGAGGCGGGCGGGGGGGAGTTCGGGGAGAGAGGAGGATGGGGGGAGGCCGCAGAATTGGGCGTAATCGATGGGGGAAGTTAGGGTAGGGGAGGGGCCGCAGACGGGGCAGGCGGGGTCGCGGCGCAGTTTAAATTCGCGGAAGCGGGTGCCGAGGCTATCGGCATGGAGGAGGCGGCCGAGGAGGGGTTCGCCGGTGTGGGTGAGGAGTTTGATGGCTTCGGCGGCCTGGAGGGAGCCGACGAGGCCGGCGAGGACGCCGAGGACGCCGGCGGTGTGGCAGTCGGGGACGGTGCCTGGGGCCGGGGGCACGGGAAACATGCAGCGGTAGCAGGGGGCGCCGAGGTGGGGGGCGAAGACGGTGACTTGACCTTCGAACTGGTGGAGGGAGCCGTGGACGACGGGTTTGCGGAGCCAGACGCCGGTATCGCTGGCGAGATAGCGGGTGGGGAAATTGTCGGTGCAGTCGACGATGAGGTCGAAGGAGGCGGCGAGGGCGAGGGCGTTGGTGGCGGTGAAGGCCTCGGGGATGACCTCGATGATGCCTTCGGGGTAGCGGGCTTGGAGGAAGCGGGCGGCGGTGGCGGCTTTGGGGGCGCCGAGGTCGGCGGGGCCGAAGAGGATTTGGCGGGGGAGGTTGGAGGCGCTGACGAGGTCGGGGTCGGCGATGCCGAGGCGGCCGACGCCGGCGGCGCTGAGGTAGAGCAGGGCAGGGCAGCCGAGGCCGCCGGCGCCGAGGACGAGGACGGAGCTGCGTTTGAGAAGGAGTTGGCCGGGGTAGCCGAGGCCGGGGAGGCTGAGGTGCCGCGCAAAGCGGCGGAGCTCAGAGGGACTGAGCTCCGCCGGGGATGGAGAGGAAGGGGACAGGAGGGAGCAGGGGTTGGGGGGAGATCCTGAGGGGGCTTAGGCGGCCTTGCGGGTGGGAGGGGCGACCTTGGGGGCGACTTTGGGCTTGGGGGCGGCGTCGGTGGACTTGATTTCGTCGGAGTCGTCGAGGGGAGCGGAAGAGGCGGGTTTGGCGGCTTCTTCGAGGAGTTTTTTGAGTTCCGGGCTTTGGGAGGCGTTGGCCTTGGCGACTTCTGCGGGGTAGTCGAAGCTGGCGGTGCCGGGTTTGATGACGAGTTTGGGGGAGTCGGCGCCGCCGTAGATGTCGGCGAAGAGGGGGGCCATGAGGGAGCGGAGGGCGGGGGCGACCTTGGGGCTGGTGGGGCCTTCGTCGATGGCGGAGGCGACTTTGGCGAGCTTGGCAGGGAGGGTGTCGTCGTTGACCATGCCGTCGATCATGTCGATGAGTTTTTCGCCGGAGAAGGTCCAGGAGGCGGTGTGGGGGCCGGTTTTTTTGAAGACCTTGGAGTCGAGGATTTCGCCGCCGACTTCGAGTTCGCTGGTGATGGACATGTCCTTGATGAACATGGTGGCGATGGGTTTGTACTGGGCGTACATGGGGCGGAGGGCGTCCATTTGGGCGGCGATGTCTGCTTCGCTGACGTTCATTTGGCCTGGGGTGAAGGAGGCTTCTTTGGCGGCTTCGGTTTGGAGGGCGCCGAGCATGGACATGATTTCGTTCATGCCGGCCATGCTGATGACCCAGTTTCCGGAGGCGTCCTTGGTAGAGCTCATCATTTTCATTTCTGGGAGTTTGCTGGTCATTTCAGCGACGGCGGGGCTGGCGGCGGCGAGGGATTGTTTGAGGTCGCCGCTGGCGGTGAAGTCTTTGGTGAGGCCGGCGAGGGTGAACTTGGTGGCTCCGGTTTTGGTGGTTTCGACTTTAGCTTCGGTCCAGGCGTCGACGGTGGGGCCCATGGCGCGGACGAGTTGGACGAGCATTTCGCGGTCGTCGCCCAAGGGGTTGGCGGCTTCGGCGCCCATGAGGCTGAGGATGGGGGCCAGGTTGAGTTCCATGACCATGGAGAACTTTCCGCTGCCGTCGGCGTTGACCGAGGATTTGGAGTCGTTCTTGAAGCAAGCGGTGGTGGAGAGGGCGAGGAGAGCGGTGCCGAAGGCGGCGGCGGTGGTGGTTTTTTTCATAGGGAGTGAGGAAGTCGAGGGGGCACCCAGAAGGAGCGGGCTGGGCGAAGGTAGTTGGATTTATTTTTTGCACCACAAAATAAATGGCGGGGTTGGCTGCGGCGAGCCCTAGGGGGATGCCTGAGGGTGGGCTCGGCTGCGGGGAAGGGGGCAGGGAGAGGAAATGGGGGAGGGGCTGGGCGGGGATGGATGGGCGCAGCTAGGGCAGATAGCTTAGAAGCCGCTGCGGGACATGGCGCAGGGCGGAGCTGGGGAAGTCGCTTAAGCGGACATGAAGCGGAGATGAACTGAGGGTTGTGGGCATTTAGTCATTGCAAAGCGGCGGCCTCCCACAATAATCGGCAGCCGACGCTACTTGGCGTGCAGACCATCCTTTTCCACCCTTTTTCTGTCTTGAACCCGCTGCCTTTTGCCATTTGCCGTGCCCGCGTATCGGTTTGTGCTGTCCTTTGGGCGGTGCCGACGGCGCTTGTGGCGCAGGCTCCTCCTGCGACTCCTGCGGCGGCCCCGGCGGCGGTGGCGGTGGACATGACGGATCCGGAGAAGATGGGGCAGTTGGCGGATGAGGCTTGGAGCAAGGGGGAGTGGCCGGTGGCGGCGGCGAACTATGCTGGCTTGCTGGAGATCGCCAAGAAGACGGGGGCCAAGGTGGAAAAGCTGGAGCCGCTCTATTTTATCCTAGGGGCAGCCTATTTTAATGTTCCGGACCACGTCAAGGCGGAGGCAATTTTTAACGAGTACGTCACCACTTATCCCAAGGGGCAAAACCTCTATCAAGCGAATCTGGCATTGGCGCGGATTTTGCGGGCGCAGAAGAAGTGGCCGGATGCGATTAAGAAATATGAGCCGCTCAAGGGGGGGCTGGCGGTCTTTAAGGACGACGTGAACATGGAGTTGGCGGAGTGTTACACGGAGAACCAGCAGCGGGACAAGGCCATGGCGCTTTATGAGACGGCGCTGGCTCCGGGGATTCGGACGAGCGGCGAAGTGCGGCAGGCGCTGAAGTTGCTGGAGTTGTATGGGGAGGATCGCCCGGAAAAGGGGGTGGTTTTGCTGGAGCGGGTCAAGCGGGCCAGTGGGGCTCGGCCGCTGGTGAATGAGATCAATTATGCGGCGCTGAAGTTGGCGGATGAGTTGATGAATGCCAAGAAGGAGGAGCAGGCGCTGCAGGCCTATCAGAACTTGCGCAAGAAAGATGAAGTCCTAGCGACTCTCCAGGAAGTGGCGGCGGAATACGAGCGCTTGGTGGCGCGCTTGGCTCCTTTGGTGGCGCGCAAGAGCGCGGAATCGGTGGTGGCCTCAGCCCAGATGGAGCAGGCGCGCCTGTTTGTGGCCCAGACCAAGGCGCAGATTGAGCAGCTCACCAAAGAGCCGAATTATGATGCGATTGTTTTCTTTCGCATCAGCCGGTGTTTTGCGCAGTTGGGGCGCTATTGGGAATCGCGGCTTGGTTTTCAGTGGCTTTATGAAAACTTCCCGGATTTTGAGGATCGCGCGGTGGTGTTGTATCTTTTGACCTATTCCAATGCCCGCTTGGCCCCGGCCAAGCCGGACCAGGATGGCATGAAGATCATCGCCCGCACGGAGGAGTTGTGCCGGGAGTATTTGAAGCAGTATCCCAGCGGGGCGCAGGTTACGGAAGTGGCCGAGACCTTGATTGGGGAGGTTCAGAAATCCGGCAATCCTGATAAGATCAACACGGTGTACGACGAGGTCATGAAATACCTCGAGGGATCGCCGAATAAGTCGCAGTTTCTCGCCACCCAGGTGCAGAGCTACTTGGAGCAGTATGATTTTCTAAAGGCGCGGGAGGCGGCGGTGAAATTTCGTCTAGCGGACCCGGAGTCGCCCCTGGCCGAGGACATCGATTTCATGTATGCCCTGACGTTCTTCTTCCAGAATGATTATGAGGGGAGCATCCGGGAGCTGTCGGCCTACCGCGACAAGTATCCGACGGGGAAATATTTGGCGGACGCGCGCTATCGGCTGGCGAATCTTTTTAAGGGTGAGGAAAACAACAAGCGCAAGAACCGCAAGGCCTCGAGCTATATGCGGGTGATTGAGGAATGTGAGGACATCATCAAGACGTATTCGGGATCGCCTACGGTAGCGGATTGCTATGCTTTGATCGCGGACTGCTATAAAGAGATGACGGCGGAGGAGGCGAGCGACCGCAAATTGAGTGCGGAGGAGGTGGAGAAGCGCACGGCGGACGCGTACATTGAGGCGGTGCGGCGCGGGCGCAGCGAGTCGGTGGTGGAATACAGTTTGAGTCAAGTGCGGCCGCTGTTGCAGTCGCAGGGTCGCTGGAAGGAATTGGAGGAGGTTTACCGGGAATTTCTCAAGGCCAATCCGGACCACCGCACGGCGCTGGAGGCGATTGGGTGGATTGCGAAGTCGATTGTGCGGCAGGGGACGAATCCGGAGGAAAAGGCGGCCAATCAAGTGCGGGCGCGGCAATTTCTGGCGGAGACGGTGCTGGCGAACATCAACAACCCGTCCAAGGAGGGGGTAGAGGATTTGCTGCAGCAATTGGCGGTATCTTCGATTCCGAAGCGGAAAAAGGTGCCGTTGGCAAAGGATGCTAAGGGGGTGGCCATTCCGGCGGCGGCGGCGCCGACGGTGGCGGAGACGTTTGCGGAAGCGGAAGCGGAGATGAACCGCTTGTTGGGGCTGGAGGAGGGGAAATTGGCGGCGGTGGGCAAGGCGCGCCTGCTTTATGTGAAGTCCGAGCTGTATCGGAATTTGGAGAGTCGGGCACCGCGGGTGAAGGGACCGGACGGCAAGGTGGTGATCGATGTGGGCCCCAAGCAGTCGGACGCCTTGATGGAGAAGCTAGTCAGCGAGTTCAAGCCGGACGACTACAGTCCGCAGTTGTTGGCGGTGGTGGGGGATTACTTTGCCAAGCGGAGTTCGGAGGAGCGGGCATCGGCTTGTTTCAACCGGCTGCTGCAGTTCTTCCCGCAGTCGCCCTATATGGACTGGGCGCTGGTGGGTCTAGGGGAGATGGCCTATCAATCGAAGGACTACGAGGCGGCGCAGAAGCGCTACCGGCAGGCGATGGATGAATATCCTGGGGCTAAGTATGGGGAGGCCCAGATTGGGCTAGCGCGGGTGCTATATGACACGGAGAAGCTGGAGGAATCGGAGAAGTTGCTCAAGGAAATGTTTGGGGACAAATCGGTGAGCAAAGAAGTGAAAGCGGAGGTGACCTGGTTGCTGGGGGAGATCCGCTACAAGCAGAAGGCCCTGCCGGACGCTTTTAACTACTTCCAGCGGCTCTATCTGAGCTTTGCGGCTTTCCCGCAGTGGATGGCGAAGGGGTATTTGCGGGCCGGCGAGACCAAGGAGGCCTTGTCGAAAATGACGGATGCGGTGGAAATTTATCGGGATGTGGTGAATGATCCGCGCAAGGCGGAGAAACTGAAGGGGCAGGCGGACTTTCAGAAGGTCAAGGACCGCTTGCGCAACCTGGGGAACTAACTTTAATTTTTAAACATGAAGCTCCACCTTTATTTTGTTGGCCTGCTTGGGCTGGCGGCGGCGGCTCCGCTTGGGGCGCAAACCTTGGTGTTTGCGGCGGGTTCGATTGAGCTGTCGGAGGTCTCGATTGCTGGGGCCAACGTGCAGCGCAAGGTGAAGCGGGCGGATGGCGGGGAGACGACGCAGAGCATTCCTTTGGCGAATGTGGTGCGGGTGGATTTTCCGAAGCCGGAGGAACTTGCGGCGGCGGACGATTTGATTTTGAAGGGGAAGTATGCGGAAGCCTATCAGAAGGCCAAGGTGGTGCAAGATCTGCACGCGGCCTGGAAGGATAAGCCGGGGTCGTGGTATGCCCGGGCGGGATTGTTGGTGGCGGAGAGCTTGTTGCGCCAGAGCAAGTATGACGAATCGGCGCGGCTGATGTCGGAGTTGCGCAACATGACGCTGAGCAGCAGCTTGCAGATTCGGGTGACGTTGTTGGACGCCTTGGAGCAATTGCAGAAAGGGATCACGGGGCCCGCCCTGGCCAAGGTTAGGCCGCTGGCGCGGAGTGGGCAGGATGCGGACACCTTGTCGCGGCTATATTTGCTGACGGGGGACATTCAATTTAAGCGCGAGGCTTTTGCGGAGGCGCTGGAGGCGTACTTGCAGATCCCGGTATTTTATGGGGCGGAGGCGGCTTTTTTGCCGGCTGCGGAGTTGGGGGCGGCCAAGGCGCTGGCTCGGTTGGGACGGCTCCAGGATGCTGGGGACAGCTTAAACCGGATCATGGAGCGCTATGTGGGCACGCCCGAGGCTGATGCGGCCAAGGTGGAAAAAGAAGCCATTGCCAAACTCACTGGGGCCGCAGTTCCTGCGGCCGCTCCCTGATTTTTTTTCGGAGGCGGCCTCGGGGCCACCTCCAAACCCGCCCAGATATATCTTGACGCTGCTCAGGCCTTCCGATTAGTCACTATCCTCATCCCCCACCACTCATGAAAGTTTGTTTCTCCGCCCGTTTCACTCCATTGATTGCCACCGCCCTCAGCCTGCTGGGAGCGGCGGCGGCGCACGCCCAAGAGGCAGCGGCAGCGGCTGCGACGGCGCCGACCATTGTGAAGCGCAGTCTTTTTCAGGTGCTGCAGGACGGTGGCTTGATCATGTTTCCTTTGGCGGCGTTTTCGATCGCCATGGTGTGGCTGATCATCGACTGCAGCCAGCGGACGGGTTTGAAGCGATTGCTGCCGGCTGATGACGTGGAGAAGTTGCGCAACAGCTTCCGCAGCGGAGACTATGTGGGTGCCTACCAGACCACCCTGGACAACAATTCGGTGGTCAACAACATTGCGCGGGTCGGACTGGTGACGGTGGGCGACGGAAAATTGGCCACGGAGCATGCCATTGCCGAGTCGATTGCCCAGGAACAGTCCAAGATTTCCAATCGGATTTCCTATCTTTCGGTGATCGGGGTGTGTACTCCCATGGTGGGGCTGCTGGGCACGGTGTTTGGGATGATCAATGCCTTTGAGTCGCTCGGCGGCGGGGGGGCGACGCAAAACACGGGTGCTTTGGCGTCGGCGATTGGGCACGTGTTGGTGGCGACGGCTTCGGGTTTGTTTGTGGCGATTCCGGCGTTCATGTCCTTTTACTTTCTGCGCAATCGCCTGATGGGAGGGATGAACGAAGTCGAAGTGGAGGTGGGAAATCTTTTCCGCAAGTTCCCCTACCACCTTGCTGAGGGGGTCCACATTGGCGACCAGGAACTGTATGCCAACGCGCCGAACTGGGCGGAAGGCGGGGCCGATTTGGCGGGTGCTGCAGCGCACTGAGGAGGCCTGGTTTTGCGCGGGGGGCTTGCCCCGGAGCGCGAGCCTTACTTTGATTTCCCGTAAGAATCCAACGTTATGTCAGGTGGTGGAGGCAGTATTGAAAGTGGCGAGCCCGATTTCCAGATCGCGCCGATGATCGACGTGCTCTTGGTGATGTTGGTCTTTTTTGTGGCCATCTCGACGACGCAGATTGACCAGGTGGACACGCGGGTGCGGGTGCCGGTGGCGCCGGATTCGGCGGAGCGGAAGCCGGATCCTAACCAGGTATTGCTCAATGTGATTTGGAAGGAGAAGGAGCAGAAAGTGCTTTTGAACTATGGCGGGCGGGACTTTGACGGGCAGTATGAGGAATTGGTGGAGATGCTGCAAAAGCGGGGAGGCGAGAATCCGAAATTTGAAATCATCATCCGGGCGGACAAGGACACGCCAGCCAAGGATGTGCAGGCGGCGATCAGCGTGGCCTCGCAAGCGACGGCTAAGGTTTCCTTTGCCACGGTGAACCGCGCCGGTTAAACTCTTTTCTGCCCCCTTGCCCCCCTAGCCATGTCCGGACACGCCCGCTACACTTCCGATGGAGATCTCGGATTCCAGATTGCTCCGATGTTGGACGTGATTTTTGTGATCATGCTTTTCTTCATGACCCTCGCGGGGGACAAGAAGGTGGAGACCCAGCTCAAAATGACCTTGCCGTCGTCGGAGTCGAGCGTCGATAGCACTCAGGACACGCCCATGGAGGAGTCGATCGCGATCGACGATGCGGGGAACATCACGCACAATGATGAGCCGGTGAGTGGGGAGGAGCTGAAAAAGACGTTTCGCAGCCTGAAGGACCAGAGCAAGGCGGAGGGGGACACACCGATCATTGTGACCATCAGTGCGGCTCCTGACACCAAGTGGGAGACGATTGCGACGGTGATGAATGCGATGCAGGCGGCCAAGATTTCTAACGTTTCCTTTGCGGTGGCGGAAGAATTCTAAGAGGAGCTGGCGGGGGCGCGCGATTCTTTCGAGGGATCGGATTGCCAAGCGGGCGGGTGGCCCGTAGGGTGGTTTCTTCGGCACGGGCTTTTTTAATTCACTAACTAATGATGAACCAGCGCCTTTTTTCGATTTGTCCTGCGGTCCTTGCCTTTGGTTTGGTGGCTAGTTTTTCGGCTGTGGCGGAGGAAGGGGCTGGGGTGGCGGAGGCGGGGGAGCAGCGGGAAGCGGCGGAGAAGGCGGAAAAGGGCGGCGGCGGTGGGGGGGTAAGGTTGCTGGGGGAGCGGAGTGCGGAGCAGGCCTTTGCGCAGGCCTCGGGGCAACTGGGAGAAGTCCGGGAATTGGCGGGGCGTGGGCAGGTGGAGCCGGCTCGGCAGCGGATTGGGGAGGTGTTGGGTTTACTGGAGGCCATTCGGGAGGTGCATCCGCAATGGCGGGTGGACGCTATGCAGCAGCGGATGGAGGAGGCGCGGGAAACCAAGCAGCGTTTGGGGCGGATGGGGGGTGGGCCGGAGGCGGAAGGGGAGGTAAGGCGGCGGATGGAGTTTTTGGAGGAGGAATTGCGTCGGTCGCGGCAGCGGGAGGCTTCGCTGCGGGCGGTGATTCGGGATTTGATCCAGCAATTGGATGGCGGCGCGGGGATGGCGGGGGAGGGGCCGCGCGAGGGGCGCCGGGAGGGGCTGAAGCCGGGGGAACCTAGGGATGGCGGCCCTCGCGCGCCGGTTCCGCCTCGGGTAGCTCCCTTGCCTGTTCGCTGATGTTGTGGCTGTTGCTGTTTTCCGATGAACCTCGTTTCCCCCCTGATTGCTCCGTTTTGCCTTGTTGTCCTGCTGGGAAGCCCGGGGGTGGGGCGGGCCCAAAAAGCGCCTGAGAAGGCGGTTCCTGCGGGGGTTGCGGCGGCGAATGCGCCGTCGCAGTTGTATCTTCAGGGGCACCTGGTGATGAAGGATGGGGTGGAGAAGGAGGGGAAGGGGGATTTTGCGGGGGCATACTTTAAATTCCGCGATGCGCGGGATTTGTTTGATGCGGCGAGCGAGGCCGATCGCAGTTGGCAGCCCGAGGTGGTGGAGTATCGGAGGCGCAAGATCCGCGAGGACATGGAGCGGGTGCGGCAGTTGGAGATCAAGCGGCGGGCGGCGGGCGGGGCTCCTTCGCCGTCGGGCGTGGTGGGCGAGGCGTCGAGCAAGGAGGTGGAAGCGGCCAAGCCGGCTGGGGGCGGGCCGGTGCGGAATACGGCTACGGTGATGGAGGAGCGGCTGCGGGGGATGCAGGCGCAGATTGAGGCTTTGACGAAGCGGAACGAGGAGGTGGTGCGGGATTTGGGAGCCCGGGAGGAGGAGTTGCGCGGGGCGCGGGGGAGCATGCTGGACGCCAAGAAGTCGGAAAAGGAGCTGCGCAAAAGTCTGGCCGATGCGCAGACGAGCTTAGAGTTGGCGGCGCCGGAGGCGAAGCGGAAGAATGAGAGCCTGACCAAGCGGGTGGATCAATTAGAGAAGCAGCTAGGGGATGCGATGACGCAATTGGCGGCTTCCAATGGCAAAACCGAGACGCTGCTGGCGGATTTGGAGAAGGCTTATGGGGAAATCAAGGAGCGGACCAAGGAGCGGGATGATTTGAAGCGGGAGCGGGACCAAATGGAGGCCATGTTAGTGGGTGGCGAGGGGGGCAAGGCCCCGGAAAAGATGAAGATCATTGCGGAGAATCAGCGCCTCAAGAAGGAGTTGGAGGCGGCGCAGGCGGCGGTGGGCAAGTTGACGGCGGAGAAGGCGGTGGACTTGGCGGAGATCACCTCGCTGCGCGGCCAACTGGTGGGAGTGCAGGAGCAATTGGCCACCTTCCAGCAGGAGAGCGAGGATTACCGCCGCCAGATTTTGGCGCTTACGGAGCGGCTTGACGCGACGAATTTGCGCCTGGCGCAAACGGGTCAGGGGGCGGTCTCGGAGGTGGAGGCGGGGATCGAAAATAAGGTGCTGCGCGAAATTATTTTGCAGCAGATGAAGCAGCAGGCCAAGCGGGAGGCGGCGCGCCGCAACATCATGGACGATTTGACGCGGGAGGGGGTGTTAGACAGCATGAAGCATTTGGGCGTGGAAACGGAGCGGGTGCTGCGCTCTTTGAATGACATGGCCTCCAGTGTGCCGCTGAGCAAGGAGCAGCGGGGGGTGCTGAGCAACACGCGGCTGGACCAGTTTCTCATGAAAAATGGGGTGGGGGATCTGATGATGGTGCAGGATAGCAAGGCCCTGCAGGCGGAAGGGACGGAGGGGGCGGCCCCTCCTGAGGCGGCGGCACCGGGAGAGGCGCGCAGCAAAGCGGATCTTTCTCCGGAGCTGAAGGCCTATGCCAACGCGGCGGAGGAGCAGTTTCGCCAGGGATCCTTGGCGGAAGCGGAAAACCAATACCGCAAGATTTTGATGATTGAGCCGATGAATGTTCACGCCCTGAGCAATTTGGGCGTGGTCCAGGTAAACCAGGGGAACTATGTGGAGGCCGAGAAAACGATCAAGAAGGCGCTGGCGTATTACTACGACAATGGCCCCGCGCACTATTTACTGGGAGTGGTCTACATGCGCCAGAAGCAGTTAGACGAAGCGGTGGAGGAAATCAACGAAGGCCTCAAACTGGATCCCAATAATGCCAACGCCCACCTCACCTTGGGGCTGATTGGCTTGCAGCGGCGGCAGCGCGGCGAAGCGGAGAGCCACTTTAAGCAAGCCATCGTGCTCGACTCCAGCTGCGCCTATGCCCATTTTAACCTGGCGGTGCTTTATGCGACGGATGACAAGTTGGCCCTGGCGCGTCAGCACTACCGGCTTGCGGTGCGCCATGGGGCGACGCGCGATGGCGACCTCGACCGGCTTTTGGGGGGTTAGGCTTTCGGGGACAAGGGGTCGGGACGGGGGCGCGCTTCGGACTGGATGCTCAGGAGTGGTTTAAGTGGGACTGCGGGGGGAGGTTTCCCAGGCCTCGGGGATGCGCGCGGGGAGGGGTGGGTCGAGGTGGGGTTCGAGTTGGGCGTCGAAGCGGCGGGGGATGATGATGTCGAGGAGGACGTCGTTGCCGTCGTAGTCTTGGCTGAGGATTTTGCCTTGCTGGTGAATGAGGTTGATGAGGCCGAAGTTGGCTTGAGGCAGGCGCAGCTTCATGCGGCGGGTGCGATCTAACATCATTTCGCTAAGGCGCTCCAAGAGGGTGGGGAGGCCTTCGCCGGACTTGAGGGAGACGAGCACGGGGTTGGTGAAGGCTTTGGCGATGGCTTGGCGCTGGGGGGTGGTGACGAGGTCGATTTTGTTGAGGACGACGAGCATTTTTTTCTCATCGGCACCGAGTTCCTTGAGGACGCCCATGGTGGTCTCGTAGAATTGGAGGGCGCGATCTTGGCTGGCGTCGACGACGTGGATGAGGAAGTCGGCGAGGATGGCTTCTTCCAAGGTGGCCTTGAAGGATTCGATGAGGCGGTGGGGAAGGTTGCGGATGAAGCCGACGGTGTCGGTGAGGAGCATTTGTTGACCGTCGGGCAACTGGACTTTGCGGGTGGTGGGGTCGAGGGTGGCGAAGAGTTTGTCTTCGGCGAGGACGGTGGCGCCGGTGATGAGGTTGAGGAGGGTGGATTTGCCGGCGTTGGTGTAGCCGACGATGGCGGCGGCGGGGATGGGGACGCGCTGGCGTTCTTTGCGCTGGGTGAGGCGCTGTTGTTTGACTTGGGTGATTTGGCGCTGCAGGGCGGTGATGCGGTCGCGGGCGAGGCGGCGGTCGGTTTCGAGTTGGCTTTCGCCTTCGCCGCGGGCGGCGCCCGCGCTGCCGGAGCCGCCGCCGCCGCCTTGGCGGTCGAGGTGTCCCCACATGCGGGCGAGGCGGGGGAGGGCGTATTTTTGGCGGGCGAGTTCGACTTGGAGCTTGGCCTCGGAGGTGTGGGCGCGCATGGCGAAGATATCGAGGATGACTTCTTCGCGGTCGATCACGGTGATGCCGCCGTCTTTTTCCCAGGCGCGCTGCTGCATGGGGGCGAGTTGGTTATCGAAGATGATGACATCGCAGCCGCGCTCTTTGGCGAGGGCGATGAGTTCGGCGGCTTTGCCGGCTCCGGTGAGGTACTTGCGGTTGCTGTCGCGGACGAGCACGAGGCTGCGCTCGACGATGGGGATGCCGAGGGTGGTGACGAGTTCGGCCAATTCCTCGAGGAGGCTGGCGGCTTCCTGTTTTTCGCGCTGGTCGAAGTAGGCTCCGATGAGGAGGGCTTTTTCGACGACCTTAGGTCTGTCCCGGATTTCAAACATAAGGACACTTTGGACGTGAGGTAGGGGCGTGGCAATCGCCTTGGGAGGATTTGGCGGGGTGGGGCCCCTGGGCGCGAGTCCGGGGAATTTCCTGGGGCGAAGCTGGGGAGGTGGGAGGGGCGGTACTGGGGTTGACGGAGCGAATTCCGGGGGCGCGGCTGACAACGCGCTTGCTGGAAGGGCGTAGTGTGGCCACCGAAAGGAGTATTCGACCCGCCTTACCGTCTTTCCTCATGAATGAAACCCCAGACTCCGCCGCAGCTGCCGTTCCGCGCGATGACCGCGCCAAGGTGCAGGAACTCCATGCGATTTACCAGCGGATGAAGGAAGAGCTAGGGCGGGTGATTGTGGGGCAGCACGAGGTGGTGGAGCAGATGTTGATTGCGATTTTTTGTCGGAGTCATGCGCTGTTGGAGGGGGTGCCGGGTTTGGCGAAGACGCTGTTGGTATCCACCTTGAGTCAGGTGCTCGACCTGGGATTTAAGCGGATCCAGTTTACGCCGGACTTGATGCCGGCGGATATCACGGGCACGGACATTTTGGAGGAGGACCAGGCCACGGGGAAGCGATCCTTCCGCTTTGTGCACGGGCCGCTTTTTTCTAACATGGTGCTGGCGGATGAAATCAACCGGACCCCGCCCAAGACCCAGGCGGCGTTGTTAGAAGCGATGCAAGAACACCATGTGACAGTGGGGGAGGTGACCTATCCCTTGCCGGAGCCTTTCTTTGTCTTGGCGACGCAAAATCCGATTGAGCAGGAGGGGACCTTTCCGTTGCCGGAGGCGCAGTTGGACCGCTTCATGTTCAACATTCAGGTGGGCTATCCGAGTGCGGCGGAGGAGGAGCAGATCATTCGGCAGGTGACGGGTACGGCCAAGCCGGTGGTGCACAAACTTTTGGATGCGAGCGCGGTGCAGGAGTTGCAGCAGGTGGTGCGGCGGGTGCCGGTGGCGGATCACGTGGTGAGCTATGCGGCGGCGCTGGTGCGGGCCTCGCGGCCGCGGGAGGCGGAGGCTCCGGATTTTGTGAAGGAGATGGTGGGCTGGGGGGCGGGGCCGCGGGCGGGCATTTACTTGATCACGGCGGCCAAGGCCCGGGCGATTTTGCAAGGCCGCTATCATGCGACCACTGCGGATGTGCAATACTGCGCCTTGCCGGTGTTGCGCCACCGCATTGTGACCACTTTCAATGCGGAAGCGGCAGGGGTGAAGAGCGATCAAATCGTTAAAATGTTGCTAGAACACTTTAAACCCAAGGCGGAGTTGGACGTTTAGGGCGGCCGCTTTTCCCGGAGCGCCGGGCCGGAGCAAGACGCTTTGGGGCGGGGCGCGGAGTCCTTTTTTTAAACTTACAGAACCATGGCTGATTCCCTTCCTTCCCAGGAATACATGCGCCTGCTGCCCGGCGGGACGGCGGGGATGTTGTCGC
>CALQKQ020000040.1 GCA_943331195.2 Akkermansia muciniphila
GCTGGGGGAGGGGGGGATCGGTCTCGGGAGCAGGCTCGGGAGTGGGGGAGGGGGGAGCGTCGGGGGCTTGGGAGAGGGGGGGGGCGGCGCTGGTTGGGGAGGTGGGGGAGGAGAGTTGGAGGGTTGGTTGGGTGAGGTTGAACTGGAGGCGGAGGGGGATGCGCTTCCAATCGCTGAGGGCGAGGTCGGTGGCTTGGACGACCCAGAGGACGACTTGGGCGGAGCCGAGGGGGTTGCGGCCGTTGGTGCCGTCACGGAGGATGGCGAGGCGGGCGGCGTTGCGGCCGTCGGATTTGCCGGGGAAGAGGTCGGGAGTGGTTTGGAGTTCGAAGGCGAGTTGGTCGGCGAGGCTGGCGAAGGCGTTGGCGGAGCCGACGGGGTTATTGGCTTCGCGCCAGGCGAGGATGGAGGCGTCGCCGAGGAGGGCGAGGGGGTGGCCGCCTTGGGAGAAGGTGACGGAGCGCATTTTGCCCTCGGCGCTGCGGCCGATGTTGCGGAGGGAGAGGGCTTCTGGGGGGGATTGGCCGGGGGGGAGGGGGCCGGCATAGGAGAGGGTGGAGGGTTCGGCGATGAGGGGGGAGGGATCGCTTTTGGAGGTGGGCCAGGAGATGTCTTTGAGTTCAGCGGCGATGGTAGCGGCGGCGATTTCGGCGGCGCGGGGGGACCAGAGGGCGGCGGATTTGGGGAAGATGGGACCGAGTTTACGGTTTTCGCGGGCGGCGAGGAGGGGGGCGGTGGGGTCGATGACGCGGACGCCCTGGCGGCGGAGTTGGGCGTAGGTGGATTGGAGGGTGGAGTCGAGGCGGGCGGGGAGTTTGCGGCGGAGTTTGATTTTGAGGTCTTTGGCGAGTTTGTCGGGGAAGAGGATGGCCTTGGGGGGGACGGGGACGAAGACGAGTTCGATGCCTTTGGCTTTGAGTTGGGCGTGGTAGTCGGTGATGGCGGCGGTGGCGGATTGGATGGAGTTGGCGGCGGGGTCTTGGAGGAGGGCGAGGCGCTGGAGTTCGGTGGTGGAGAAGTACCAGCCGTCGAGGCCGGTGAGGGTGCCGCCAGCGGCGCCGAGGGCGGCGCATTTTTCGAGGAAGGCGGATTCCTCGGGGGTACGGGTGGGGGCGGAGTCAGCGGCGGCGGTGGGAGGGGCAGGGGCGGGGGTATTTTTGAAGCGGAAGGTGGTGTTTTTGCAGGCGGTGGCGCTGCTGAGGGCGAGGGCGAGGGAGCAGGAGCGGAGGAGGGCGGCGCGGGACATGGGAGGTGTTTAGCATCCGGCTGGCGGGAGGGGTAGCTGAAAAGCGAGCAATGCGCGGGGGAGGTGAGGGGGGCAGGGCCCGGCTTGCGTCTGGGGTGGGGTCGGCCTAGGGTGGCGGCCATGAGCGAACCGATTTACGATGAAGACAGCATCCGCAGTTTGGACTGGGTGGAGCACATTCGGCTGCGTCCGGGGATGTATATTGGGAAGCTGGGGGATGGTTCTGCGGCCGACGATGGGATTTATATTTTGGCGAAGGAGGCGTTGGACAATTCGATTGATGAGTTTGTGATGGGGCACGGCAAGCAGATTGACATTGGCTTGGCGGAGGGCCGGATGTCGGTGCGGGACTATGGGCGGGGGATTCCGCTGGGGAAGTTGATGGACTGTGCGGCGAAGATCAACACGGGGGCCAAATACGATTCTAAGGCATTTAAGAAATCGGTGGGTTTGAATGGGGTGGGGATCAAAGCGGTGAATGCGCTGTCGAGTTTTTTTGATATCCAGGCGTACCGGGAGGGGGAAACGAAGTTGATTGAGTTCAGTCAGGGGGTGGTGCGGCAGGAGATGAAGCGGCCGCAGCCGAGCAAGGAGGGGAATGGGACGCGGCTGAGTTTTACGCCGGACGCGGCGATTTTTGGGCCGCGGGTGAAGTGGGACATGGAGACGTTGGAGCGGATGTGCCGGTACTATTCTTATTTGAATACGGGGCTGACGCTGAATTTGAATGGCACCAAGTTTCGCAGCAAGGATGGGTTGGCGGATTTGCTGCGGGACAATCTGCCGCAGGAGGCGCTGTATCCGATCATCCACTTAAAGGGCGAGGACATTGAGATAGCGTTTACGCACGCGGAGCAGGCGGGGGAGGACTATTATAGTTTTGTGAATGGGCAGAACACGCACCAGGGGGGGACGCATTTGGCGGCTTTCCGGGAAGCGCTCGTGAAGACGATGCGGGAGCATTTTAAGAAGGACTATGATCCCTCGGACATTCGGACGGGGATTGTGGCGGCGATTGCGATCAAAGTGACGGAGCCGGTTTTTGAGAGCCAGACGAAGACGAAGTTGGGATCGACGCACATGGAGCCGGAGGGGCAGACGGTGCGGACGTTTATTGCCAATTTTCTAGGGAAGGAGTTGGAGTTGCACCTGCACAAGAACAAGGAGACGGCGAAGGCCTTGCTGGAGAAGATCCAGATGAACGAGAGCGAGCGCAAGGAGCTTGCTGGGGTGGCGAAGATTGCCAAGGAGCGGGCGCGCAAGGCGAAGATTCACAACAAGAAGCTGCGCGATTGCCGGGTGCACCTGGATTCGAATGCCAAAAACAAGGAGGACAGCACGCTGTTCATCACGGAGGGAAACAGTGCTAGTGGATCGATTACGGCGGCGCGCGAGGTGGATACGCAAGCGGTTTTCAGTTTGCGCGGCAAGCCGCTCAATACCTTTGGGCTGAACAAGAAGATTGTGTATGAAAATGAGGAGTTCAACCTGTTGCAGCATGCGCTGAACATTGAAGACAGCGTGGACGATTTGCGGTACAATCGGGTGGTTTTGGCCACGGATGCCGATGTGGATGGGATGCACATCCGGCTGCTGATGATTACGTTTTTCCTACAATTTTTCCCGGACTTGCTGCGGCGGGGGCATCTTTTTGTGCTGCAGACGCCGCTTTTCCGGATTCGGAATAAGAAGGAGACGATTTATAGTTATAGCGAGGAGGAAAGGCAGGCCGCGATGAAAAAGCTAGGCAAGCAAGCCGAGATCACGCGCTTCAAGGGGCTGGGGGAAATCAACGCTTCGGAGTTCAAGCATTTTATTGGCAAGGACATGCGCTTGGATCCGGTGGGGATTGACCACAGCCATTCGATCAAGGAATTGCTGACGTTTTACATGGGGAAGAACACGCCGGAGCGGCAGGAGTTCATCATTCGCAATTTGCGAGTGGAGCAGGATATTTTGCCGCCGGAAGGGCCGGCGGGGCGGCCGGAGGAAGAGGGCGAGCGGGTCGCTTGACGGTATTAAGCTAGGAGGATTGTTCGGTGGCCCATTTGAGGGCGGCGGGGAGGCCCATGCCGCCGCTTCCGCCGAGTTGGTGGTCGATGGCTTCGAGTTCGTGGATGAGGTCGCGGACTTCCTTGCGGGAGTAGGGGCCGCCGGCGGCTTCGCAGAAGTGGGTGCGGCAGGCGAAGGGGCGGGAGGCATAGATGGAGCAGCGGCCGTCGGGGGCGAGGAGCGGGCAGGCGCCGTCTGGGGCGGGGGGCGGCCTTTTTTTGCCGCTGGAGCGGGAGGCCTGGCGGGCGAGGAGGGCTTCGCCGCGGGTGAGGAAGGGGGTGCGGCCGGTGAGGCGGAAGCGGCAACATTGGGAGAGGCTGGTGCATTGGCGCTCAATGGGGCGTTGGGCGAGGCGGGCGTAGATGTCCTGGACTTGGGCCAGGAGGGCGGCGCGAGCGGCAGAGGTGAGGCCTCGGGACATGGGGTGGAGGGGCGAGAAGGTGGGGATTGGTTGGGGGCGGGACTGGCCGGGCTGGGGAGTCGGGGATGGAGGCGACGGTGGATGGGGACGGAGGAGGGGGGAATGGGGAAATCGGAAAAGTGCGGTGGCGGGCGTTGCGGGAGGGCAGGCGAGGTGATACAGGGGAGCATGCTTTGGTATTATGTGTCGGACCGTCAGGAGCGGCTTGCTGTGCCGGAAGACCAACTTTCGGCGTTGGCGGACAGCGGGGTGCTGCGCCCGACGACGCTGCTGTGGCGCCGCGGGCAGGAGGCGTGGGTTTCTGCGGGGGAGCTGAAGCCCGAGTTATTTGGGGCTGGGGGAGGGGCCGGGGAGCTTGGGGAATCTGGGGGCTTGGTGATGGAGTTGGCGCGCACGTTGCGAAGCTATGCGGGTTGGGTGGAATTTTCGGGTTGGCTGCATGGGGTGACGGCGGTGGGCTGCGTGGCCACGGGCACGGCGGTCGGTTATTTTGCGTGGCGGCGGCCGGAGCGCTTGGAAGAATGGGCGCGCCGGGTGCCGGAGGTGCTGCGGCCGCTGTTGGAGGTGCCGTGGGCGACGGTGGGGGGACTGGCGGTGGTGGCCTTGGTGATGTTTTTCATGGCGGGCCAGTTGATCGGTGGGGCCGGGCGGGCTCGTCGGGCGGAGGCGCAGGGCAGCCGGGAGGATTTGTGTGTAGCGCTGCGCAGCATGGGGAGTTTTTTCCGCTGCACGGTGGTGAGTCTGTTGTTGGGCGTGTTGCTGTTGGCGGGGGCGGTGTTGTACCATTATCGCCCGGGAGTTCGGGCGGCGGCGCCGGCGGCACCGATGCCGGCTCCAGTCAAGGAACGCGTCACCATCTAAAGGGCTGTGAGCGAGGTGATTTTAAAGCATTTGCCGGAGTTGGCTCCTTGTCCTTGGCTGCCTCCTCAGGAGGAACCGCTGAGCGCGGCTTGGATGGCGCGACTGGGGGAGGACCGGGGTCCGGAGTTTTATATGGCGGCGCTGCAGTATGCGCAGAGCCTGTGGCGGCAGGGCTTTCCGGCGCGGGCGATCCTGCTGCTGAATCGGGCGCTGGGCTGTGGATTGGATGGGACGGAGTCGGTTTTAAGGCAATGGCCGCTGCCCTATCCGGCGATGGCTTGGCTGCTGCGGCAGCGACGGGAGGGGCAGTTTTTAGGCAATCCGCGGCGGCATTGGCAGCACTTGGCGACGCGGGTGTCTGGTCCGCGGGCGGCATTGCGGTGTTGGCGAGCGTGGGCCTGTTGGCGGATTGCTTGCGTGGCTTTGCCGGATTTGGTGGCGGATGAGGGGCAGTTGTCTAATGAGGGAGTGCGGGAGCCTGGCGAGGAGGAAATCGCGGATCAGTTGGGGCGGCTGGGGCATCCCGGCGAGGTGGGAGGGTGGCGCGACGTCTTGGAGGGGCTGTGAGCCAGGGAGGTGGTAAATCTTGATGAAAACGGGGCGGGCGCGGCTGGTGGGTGCGCCGTCGCTCTAGGGGCGACCTCCGCGTGGAGGTGGATTGGAATGGGCTGCGGGCCCCAGGCTCGCTCCGTGGGGGGAGGAGTCTGGGGCGCGCGAGTCTGGCTCGCTGCGGGGCGAGCGCGGGCTTATTTGTCGGCGAGGGCGGCGACGCCGGGGAGGACTTTGCCTTCGAGGAGTTCGAGGCTGGCGCCGCCGCCGGTGGAGATGAAGGTGACTTGGTCGGCGACGCCGGCTTTTTTGACGGCTTTGACGCTATCGCCGCCGCCGATGATGGTTTTGGCGGCTTGGTTGGCGGCGATGGCGTGGGCGATGTCGAAGGTGCCTTTGGCGCAGGAGGGGATTTCGAAGACGCCCATGGGGCCGTTCCAGAGGACGGTGCGAGCGCTGGCGATTTCGGCGCGGAAGAGGTCGACGGAAGCGGGGCCGATATCGACGCCTTCCCAGCCGTCGGGGATGTTTTCGCCGGGCTGGGTGTAGCGGGTTTGGCCGACTTGTTTGGCGGCGAAGTCGAAGCTATCGGTGATGAGGGCGTCGACGGGGATGAGGAATTTGACGCCGCGTTGGTGGGCTTTTTCGAGGGCGGCGGCGGCGATGGGTTCCCACTCGGGTTTGTAGAGGCTGGAGCCGAGGGTGATGCCTTGGACGAGTTTGCGGAAGGTGTAGGCCATGCCGCCGCCGATGATGATGGTATCGGCTTTTTCGAGGAGGGCGTTGATGACGTTGATTTTATCGCTGACTTTAGCACCGCCGAGGATGACGACGAAGGGGCGCTGGGGGTTTTGCAGCTCGTCGTGCATGTAGGTGAGCTCCTTTTCCATGAGGAGGCCGCTGACGGCGGGGAGGTGGGCGGCGACGCCGGCGGTGGAGCTGTGGGCGCGGTGGGCGCTGCCGAAGGCGTCGTTGACGTAGATTTCGGCGAGGGCGGCGAATTGGCGGGAGAGGGTGTCGTCGTTTTTCTCTTCTCCGGGGTGGAAGCGGACGTTTTCGAGGAGGAGGACGCCGCCGTCGGGCAGGGCGCGGGCCATGGCTTCGGCTTCTGGGCCGGTGCTGGTGGGGGAGAAGGCGACGGGGAGATTGAGGAGGGTGCTGAGGGCGGCGGCGACGGGGCGGAGGCTTTGATGGGGGTCGATTTGGCCTTGGGGGCGGCCGAGGTGGCTGCAGAGGATGATTTTAGCGCCTTGGGCGATGAGGTAACGCAGGGTGGGGAGGGTTTCCTCGATGCGGGTGGCGTCGGTGATGACCATGGTCCCGTTTTGATCTTCGAGGGGGACGTTGAAATCGACGCGCACCAGGCAGCGTTTTCCGGCGGGGTTGATGTCACGGATGCTTTGCTTGGCCATAAAGTCGGTAGGGTTGGGAAGGGGGTGAGTCGGAAAGGGAGGGTGGCCTTACGCCTGGAGCGGGGCAATTGCAAACGCCGCCTGCTGGGGGCGGGGGCCGGTTTAGAGGGAAAGGGCGGGGCTGGAGGGGGGGCGCTGGGCCATGCCGGCGTGGACGGAGGCGAGGGCATCGGCGAGGGCGAGCCAGTCGGCGGGGGTGGTGTCCCAGCCGGCGCTGAGGCGGAGCACTTGGCCGAGGATGGGGCCGGAAAGGCCCATGGCGAGGAGGACGTCGGAGGCGCCGGCTCCTTGGCTGCAAGCGGAGCCGGTGGAGACGGCGAAGCCGCAGGCGCTGAGGCGGGCGAGCCACTTGACGTTGAGTGGGGGGGGCAGGGCGAGGAGCACGGTGTTCCAGAGCCGAGGGGCTTCGGCGGCGAGGAGGGTGGCTTCGGGCAGGAGAGTGCGGAGTCGGTCCTCGAAAGCCTGGCGGGCCTGGAGTCGGGCGGGGAGGAGGTCGGTGGCGGAGGATTCGACGGCTTCCCAGGCGGCGAGGAGGGCGGCGATGGCGGGGAGGTTTTCGGTGCCGGCGCGGCGGCGCGCTTCTTGGGGTCCGCCGCGGAGCCAGCGGAAGGGGCGGCCGGAGTCGGGGACTTTGAGGAAGCCGATGCCTTTGGGTCCGCCGAATTTGTGGGCGCTGCCGGTGACGAAATCGCAGGCGCCGAGGCCGTGGGAGGGCATTTTGCCGATCCACTGGGCGGCGTCGCAGAGGAAGAGGGCGCGGTGGCGGCGGCAGAGGTCGAGGGCTTCGCGCCAGGGTTGGAGGGTGCCGGTCTCGTTGTTGGCGGCCATGAGGGCGACGAGGGCGGGGCGCTGGGTGGCGAGGATTTCTTCGAGGGCGGCGAGGTCGGCGAGGCCGTGGGGGGAGAGGGGGATGAGGGAGAGGCGGCCGGGGAAGAGGTGTTGAGCGGGATCGCTGACGCAGGGGTGTTCGGCGGCGCTGAGGGCGATGTGGGGGAGGTTGGCGGCGGCGGCGTGGGCGAGGACGGCGTTGTTGGCTTCGGTGGCGCCGGAGAGGAAAAGGATGTCGGCGGCGGCGCAGCCGAGGCGGTCGGCGACGGCTTCGCGGCAGGATTCGAGGAGGTGGCGGGCGGCACCGGCTTCGCGGTAGAGGCTGGAGGGGTTGTGCCAGTGGTGGTCTTGGGCGTCGAGCCAGGCGGCGCGGGCGGCGGGGTGGAGGGGGGAGGTGGCGTTGTGGTCGAAGTATCGGTTCACGGGCGGGAGTGTGGGGCGGGGGCGGGGGGGCGTCAAATCCCACCGCTGAGAAATCCTCTTGCGCGGCACCGCTTAGCCCTTAAATTCGCCGCCCCTGCCCTGGTGGGCGGGGAAAACTACCTGATCAACCACTCCTAAAATAACCCTGCTGCCGGATCGGATTCCGAGCTGTCCTTTCGAGGATGGTGTTGGCGAAGGGAACACTGCCATGAATACTGAATTGCTCAAAGATCTCATCGAAGCCGGCGTCCACTTTGGCCACCAAACGAAAAAGTGGAACCCGGGGATGAAGCCTTATCTGCTCAGCACGCGGAATAAGGTGCACATCATCAATTTGGAGGAAACCACGAAGCAGCTTTCCGCCGCTGCCGACTTTCTTTGCGATGAAGCCAAGAAGGGCAAGAAAATCTTGTTTGTGGGCTGCAAGCGCCAGGCGCAGGACGCGGTGCGCGAAGCGGCCGAGACGACCGGTCAGTATTATGTGAACCACCGTTGGCTCGGCGGCACGTTGACCAATTTTGAGACGATCAAGAAGAGCATTTCGCGCATGAAATACCTCGAGACGATCGAGCAGCAGGCGGAATTCAAGATGATGTCGAAGAAGGAGTTGGCGGCGCTGGGCCGGGAGAAGGCCAAGTTGCAGCGCAACTTGAGCGGCATCCGCGAAATGGGCGGGGCTCCTGACATCATGGTGATCGTGGATTCGCATCGGGAAGCGATTGCGGTGGCGGAAGGCCAGCGCTTGGGCATTCCGATCGTGGCCATGACGGACAGCAATGCTGACCCGGACAAAGTGAACTATCCGATTGCGTCGAACGATGACGCGGTGCGGTCCATTCGCATTATTTTGCAGCACTTGGTGACGCCGTTGCTGGCGACTTTGGAAATGGCCGGACGGGCGCCTCGCAAGAAGGCCGAGAAGGTCGAAGACGAAGTGGCCGCCTGACCTGCAGCGGCGGCTTTGGCCGCTGATTGAATCCCCCAACCCTGGTGGCGGCGGTGAGGTCCCTCCTCTCCGCCGCCTCTGTTTTTTAAAACCTGACTCCTTTTTCAACCTACCTCCTAACTTACTATGGCCGAAATCACCGCATCTACTGTTAACGAATTGCGCCGCAAGACCAATGCTGGCATGATGGATTGTAAAAAAGCCCTCACCGAAGCTGGTGGGGACATGGAAGCCGCGATCGATATTTTGCGCAAGAAGGGCATCGCCTCGAGCAGCAAGCGGGCGGACCGCGAAGCGAAGGAGGGGACGGTGCAGGCGCTGCTGAATGCGGAGGCCACGGTGGGCGCTTTGGTGGAAGTGAACTGCGAGACGGACTTTGTGGGCAAGAACGAAGGGTTCCGCAGTTTTGTGGACACGGTGGCGCGCCAGATCATCAGCGAAGGCACTACGGACGGCGATTTGGTGGCGGCCTTGGCGCAGCCGGTGGCTGGGGGAACGCTGACCTTGGATGAAGTGATCAAGGCCAAGGGCGGGGAAGTGGGCGAGAACATTGTGCTGCGCCGCTTTGTGCGCTTTGCGGCTCCGGCGGGCGGAGCGGTGGCGAGCTACATTCACCTGGGCGGGAAAGTCGGGGTCCTCCTCGAGGCCACGGCGGGCAAGGCGGAGACCTTGGCTTCTGAGGCCTTCAAGACGCTGCTCAAGGACATCAATCTGCACATTGCGGCGAGCAGCCCGATCTGCGTGGGCCGCGAGTCGGTGGATGCGGAATTGGTGGCCAAGGAGCGGGCCATTTATGCTGATTCCGACCGCCTCAAGGGCAAGCCAGCGGGGGTGATTGAAAGCATCCTGACGGGGATGGTGGGCAAGTTTTTCAGCCAGGTTTGTTTGTTGGAACAGGCGTTTGTGAAGGACCCGGACAAGACGGTGGGGCAGTTGGTCGAGGAGACCGGCAAGGCGCTGGGCGACACCGTTGTGGTGACGCGCTTTGTGCGCTTCGCCCTGGGCGAAGAACTCAAGGCCTAAAGGTCTAATAATTCGAGTTCGGGGGCGGCGGCCGGGAGTGGCTGCCGCCACCCGAGCTTGGTTTGGCCCCGCTTCTGGCTTTGGCTGGGAGCGGGGATTTTTGTGGCTTGGGGGAAATGGCTTAATCCCAGAACCGGGAGTTGGCTCGATGGTGTCCTTTGGCGTGGCCCTTCGGTTCCACTTGCAAGGTCACCCAAATCATTTGGCGACATCGCCCCCAGGGCGTTGCCCTTTGCACCCAGGGCGTTGCCCTGGGCTGGTGTAGGCCGCGCCGTTGGCGCTCTCCGTCAGCGCCCCCAGGGGGCGACGCATCAGCGCCATAACGGGGCACGCTAAGGCAGCCGACTGCGCCAGCTTCCCAGCCTAGCCATGAATCGGGAGAAACCGCCGCAAACCCTCCCGGGGCATGGGCGCAACATGATACCATTCGGGGTGCACTCGGCCGCCGGGTGGGTCTACCGGCCACGAAACGGCAGGGGGCTTTTGACAACGGAAAGGACTCACGCAAAGGGTGAGTCTCCTGAGGAGGAGAAAAACGGCTTATTCCCGGCACTTATCACGAAAAAGGGCCCATGGTTGAGTTTCAACTCTCGCTTTTAGGTTAGTAGCGGGAGGCGCGGCGGAGGCGCTCCATGAGGGCCATGCCGAGGCCGCGGAGGGGGACGGGTTCGGCGATGATTTCGTCGACGCCGAGTTCATCGAGGCTGCGGAGGCAGTGGAAGAAGCGGAGGGCGGCCTCGGGGAGTTTGCCGCTGCCGGGGCTGAGGACGAGGACGTGATCCCATTCGGTGAGGTCGAGGAAGCCGTCTTCGGCGTCGCCCCGGTAGCTGAGGAGGGCGTAGCGCTTGCCGGGTTCGGGGTGAAAATCCTGGGGATTTTCTACGAGGCGGAGGGGGGTGGTGGGGGCGTAGTGGTGGGGGAGTTGGCCGGGGACTTCGGGGGGGGGGATTTGGCCTTTTTTGTCGGGTTGGCCGTTGGCCCATTCGATTTTTCCGTAGGGCTGGAGGTCCTCTTTGGTGAGGGGGCCGGCGCGGAGGATGCGAAAGATGGGTTTGCCCTGGGGGGTGGGGATGATGCGGATGATGGTGGATTCGATGCCTTCGGGGCAGGCGCCGGCGTCGAGGATGAGGGGGATGCGGCCTTCGAGTTCCTTCATGACGGCGGCGGCGGAGGTGGGGGAGATGCGGCCGAAGCGGTTGGCGCTGGGGGCGGCGAGGGGGCCGCCGAAGCTGGTGACGACGGCTTTGAAGACGGGGTGGGAGCTCATGCGCACGGCGACGGTGGGGAGGCCGCCGGTGACGGCGTCGGGCAGGGCGGGGGCTTTGGGGAGGACGAGGGTGAGGGGGCCGGGCCAGAAAGTGTCGATGAGGGTGGCCACGGTTTCGGCGATGTCGGGGGGCACGAGGGCGACGTCGGCGAGGCGCTTGCGATGGGGCAAGTGGACGATGAGGGGGTCAAAGGAGGGGCGCTCTTTGGCTTCGAAAATGCGGGCGACGGCGGCGGGGTTGAGGGCGTCGGCGGCGAGGCCGTAGACGGTTTCGGTGGGGAGGGCGACGGCTTCGCCTTCGCGGAGGAATTCGACCGCTTGCGAGACGGCGGCGCGGAGGAGGTCGGCCCGGTCGGTGGGGGCAATGAAGGTGTCCATGGGGGTAACACCGTCAGGTGGCCTCTGCCGTCAAGAGCTTGCTTTGGAGGGCGAGGTGGTGGGATTCGTGGGCGAGGAGCCAGGCTTTGGCGGGGAGGCCGCCGCTGTAGCCGGTGAGGGAGTGGTTGGCTCCGATGACGCGGTGGCAGGGCAGGATGAGGCAGAGGGGGTTGCGGCCGTAGGCGGCGCCGAGGGCGCGGGTGGCGGTGGGGCGGCCGAGGGCGGCGGCCTGTTGTTGGTAGCTTGCGGTGGTGCCGTAGGGGATGAGGAGGAGGGAGGCCCAGGCGTGGCGCTGGAAGGGGGTGCCGTGGAGGTCGAGGGGGAGGTCGAAGGAGCGGCGGGTGCCGGAGAAGTATTGCGCGAGCTGGCGGGCGGTTTCGGCGAAGGGGGCGGGGTTTTCCTGCGAGGAGGGGGAAAGGGCGGGGCTGTGTTTTTGGCCCACCAGGGAGAGTTGGCGGAGCCCTCGGGAGGTGGCGAGGAGGAGGAGGGGGCCGAGGGGCGAGGGCAGGGTGGTGTGGAAGGTGGGGTCGGTCATGGAGGTGGGCGAATTGATGGATGGGTTCATCAAAAGACCATGGCTTGAAATAGTAAGATTAAAAAAGGCCGATAAGGGGCGCGGTTGGCTTGACGGGGAGGGCGGTTGGTTCCAGGCTGGGGAGAGAGCGCTGCCTGGAGGGAGGGGTGATGGGCTCGCGCAAAGCACATGGCTACTATTAGTTTAAGGGACCAGTTGAAGGAGATCCTTCCGGAAATCCTACCATCCAACCCCGGGGATTCCATTAAGGGGACGGAGTTGATTCGCTTGGCGAAGTTCAGTCTGAAGCAGGAATACAGCGATGCCACGCTGCGGTATCATTTTTCGATCATGTGCTGCGATCCGGCGAGTCCGATTGCGAAGGTGGAGCAGGGGCAGGGGTATTATTTGCGGCGGGTGGCGGCGGGATTTGCGGCGGTGGGGACGGCGACGATGGCGCAGGCGAAGTTGGGGTTGCTGTTTGAGACGACGCCGGAGTTGGTGGACCGGGCCTTGGCGCGGACGTTAAAATTTCGGGCGATTTACGAGCGGGACATGGATTTGGCGGGGCGGTTTCCGTTTATTTTTGAGTCGTCGTTTGCGCCTGAGGCGCCGTACGAGAATTTGTGGAAGTGTCCGGATGCGGCGGTATTGGACTGGGGGAGTGGGGAGGTTTCGGAGAGTGGGATTGCGTTGAGTCCGCGGCTTTTGGAGTTGAAGCGGGCGATGGGGGTGCCGCCGTTTACGATGGCGAGCGTGAAGTTGAAGGTGTCGGTGAGTTACGATAGTTATCGGGAGGATTTTTTTCAGGCCTTGAGCCATGCGCGGTGGGGGCACGCTGGGGAGTTGGTGATTGCGACTCCGCTGATGGATGAGCAGTTGGCGGAGGAGTTGCGGCAGTTGGGGACGGAGTATGGCTTGGGGATCCAGGTGTACAATTTGGATGCGGAGGAATTGGACGAGTTGCCTTCGGGGAAAGTGATCCAGCGGATGACGCCGCGGGAATTTGAGGCGGTGTTGGGGCGGATGAAGCGGCAGGCCTTGACCTCGCCGCGGCCGCGGCAGTTGGAGTGGCGCTTGATTGAGCAGGCGCGGACGGGGAACGCGGAATTTCAGGAATTATTTTCCTGGGTGCAGCGGTGTTTGGAGGATGGGAAGGCGTATCGGCGCCAGGATTTTGGGCTGTTGATGGAGCGGGTGGAGGGGGAGGGCTGAGGGTTTAGGCGTGGGGGCGGCGGAGGAGGCTGGGGGGGATTTTGAAGTGGTCGGGGAATTTGTAGGAGAGGTTGAGGAGCATTTGGCCGGAGATGATGTGGAAGCTTTGGGCCCAGGCGAGGGGGGTGTTGTGGCCCATTTTGGAGCCGAGGTAGAGTTCGGGGACCCAGCCTTCGGGAGTCATGGCGGCTTCGAGTTGGACGAAGTATTTAACGGCGGTGTCGAAGAAGGCGATGCGGAGGGGCCAGCCGAGGTGGGCGGGGTGGTGGGCGCTGTCGAAGTCGTGGTCGTATTCGGCGAGTTTGGAGTAGCAGATGGAGAGCCAGGCGAGGCCGAGGGGCCATTCGGCGGTTTGGCCTTCGTGGGGGATGGTGCCGTGGCCGGAGTAGAGGTCGTGGGGGTAGCGGCGGACGCCGCGGGTGCCGAGGAGGTGGGTCTCCACGTTGCGGAGGATCATGAGTTTGGTCTCGTAGTCGACGATGGCGTAGGGCCAGATGAGGCTGAGTTGGGCGAGGTCGTAGGGGCGGCTGGCGGATTCGCGGGGGAGGAGGCCGATGAGGGCGCGGTTGCCTTCGGCGACCATGCGTTCGCTGACGGGGACGAGGGTGCCGATTTCGGTTTTTTGTTTGTATTTGTAGTCGTAGAAGCCTTGATCGAACCACATGGTGAGGCCGCCGAGGACGGCGCCGAAGCTGCTGGAGTGGGGTTCGGGGCCTTCTTCCCACATGCCGAAGTCGTCTTCGAAGCC
>CALQKQ020000041.1 GCA_943331195.2 Akkermansia muciniphila
CAAGCCGGCCTGGCCCTGGCTCGTTCCCGCTTTGACCAAACCATCACCGCCGCCCACCTCCGGCACATCCTCACCGCCTTTGGTCGCGTCAATGGTCCTCCGGCGTCCCTTGCGCTGGCGGCGGCCCAGGCCCGCCGCCTTCTTCGCAGCGCCTCCCGCCCCCTCCGTTTCCGCCCGGGCAAAACCGCCGCCTTTCCTTAAGGCACTTTCCCCCTGTTCCCTTGCCCAGCAGGCCCACTTCCTATAGGCAAAGCGGCTATGTTCCTCCTCCGCCTTCTCCTCGGCGTTGTCCTCGCCTTCCTCGCTAGCTGCGCCTCTGGTCCCAAAACCAGCGCCGACTGCTACCGCGGTCCCAAGGCTTCCATTCACCAGGGCCACGTCATTCCCCCGCGCCAAGCCCCCGACTCCGTCCGCCGCGCCATCGCCGCCGCCAACGCCATCCAAAACACCCCCTACCAATACGGCGGCGGTCACGGCCGCCCTTCCCACGGACTCGACTGCTCCGGCTGCGTCTCGCACGTCCTCGGCCACGCCGGCCTCCTCCAAGACCCCATGCCTAGCAAGGCCTTCCGCCACTACGGCCGCTCCGGCCAAGGCCAATGGATCACCGTCTTCGCCCGTTCCGGCCACGTCTTCATGACCATCTGCGGCCTCCGTCTCGACACCAGCAGCCGCGGCGGCGGCACCGGCCCCCGCTGGTCCGCCGCGCCGCGCTCCACCAAAGGCTTCGCCCTCCGCCATCCCTCCGGCCTCTAGCTGCCGCCTCCCCATGCGCCTCGCCTACCTCTTCTCTCGCTTCCCCGTCGTCTCGCAGACTTTTTGCGACTCCGAAATGCTGGCCCTTCAAGCTGCCGGCGTCCCCCTCGTCATCGGCAGCCTCAATCCTCCGCCGAATCGCTTCCGCCACGAACGCCTCGCCCAGCTCCGCGCCGAAGTCATCTACCCGCCCCCGCCCCACGCCCTCCAGCCCCCTCCCGACGACCCGCTTTGGCTCCCCATGGCCGACCTCGCCCGCCAGCACCTCGAGCGCTACGGCCCCGCCTTCAAACCCCTCGTCCGCGCCCGCAACGCCTGGCATTTCGCCCGCGAATTCCAGCGCCGCCACATCACCCATCTCCACGTCCATTTCGCCAACCGCGCCACCCACACCGCACTCTTCCTGCACCAAGTCGGCTTCTCCTTCAGCTTCACCGCCCACGCCCAAGACTTCATGGTCGATCTCGGCAACGACGACCTCCTCCGCGAAATGATGCGCGCCGCGACCTTCACCGCCGCCGTCAGCGACTACAGCCGCGAGCTCCTCCTCCAGATCTGCCCCGACGCCGCGCCCCGCATTCACCGCGTCTACAACGGCATCGACGCCGCTCAATTCCCCCGCGCCCAGCCCGCCGCCTCCTCCTCCGAAGCCTTCCGCCTCATCAGCATCGGCCGCCTCATCGACTTCAAAGGCTTCCCCATCCTCCTCGAAGCCGTCGCCGCCCTCGTCCAGCAAGGCCTCCCCATCCAGCTCCAAATCATCGGCGAGGGCCCCCAGCGCCCCGCTCTCGAAGCCCATATCGACCGCCTCCAGCTCCGCGGCCACGTCCGCCTCCGCGGCACCCTCAGCCAAGAACAGATCAAGCAAGCACTCGCCGCCTCCCACGCCTTCGTCCTCGCCTCCCTCACCGACGCCAAAGGTGCCACCGATATCCTCCCCACGGTCATCCTCGAAGCCATGGCCTGCGGCCTCCCCGTCGTCTCCACCACCCTGGCCGGCATCCCCGAAATGGTCCTGCACCGCCACACCGGCCTTCTCGCTCCCCCCGCCGACGCCCCCGCCCTCGCCGCGCACCTTGCCACGCTGGCCCAAGATCCCGACCTCCGCGCTCGCCTCGGCAGCGACGGCCTCCAGCGCGTCCAAAACCACTTCGCCCTCCACCACACCGCCGCCCAGCTCGCGTCCCTTTTCCCCTCCCAAGCCAGCCTCCCGCCGCCTCCCGCCGCTCCCGTCCTCGCCCTCCTCGACCACCCCAACCCCCCAGATCCCGCTCTCGCCGCCGAGCTCGACTTCCTCCATTCCCAACCCGCCGTCGCCCTCCTCGCCACTCGCCCCACGGCCCCCCTCCCCGACCTCGAATTCCTCCCCGACGCCACCGTCCTCGAATCCCATTGGTTTCGCCAACCCGAGCTCGTCGCCCAAGTCGAAGCCCTTCGTCCCCTCGTCGGCCCCGTCGACAGCGAACTCTTCTACCTCGCCGCCCGCCGCGCCGTCTACCTTGCCACCCAGGTCCCCCTGCGCCATTGGCAGCACATCCACGCCCTCCGCGCCGCCAGCCTCCTGCCCGCCTGGCTGCTCCACCACCTCACCGGCCTCCCCCTCAGCGCCACCCTCGAGGCCAACCATCAGCAAAGTCGCACCGTCCTCGCCAAACTCCTGCCCGCCTGCTCCCGGGGCTCCCATTCCGACCCCAAACTCCCCTCCCTCCTCCCCGACCTCCTCCAGCTCGCTCCGCCCCCCAAACCCCGCCGCCGCTTCCTGTTTCTCCCGCCCCTCCCGCCTCCCCCGCCCACCGACCCCGCCGCCTTCTGGCTCCCCTGGCTCGCTTCCTTTTCTTCAAGCTCATGCGCCTCGCCGTCATCATCCCCTCCTACAATCACGCCCGCTACCTCCCCGCCGCCCTCGACTCCGTCCTAGCGCAAACCCGCCCCGCCGACCGCATCATCGTCATCGACGACGGCTCCCAAGACGACTCCCCCGCCCTCCTCCGCAGCTACGCTAGCCGCGGCGTCGAAGTCCACGCCCGCGAAAACCGCGGCGCCCACGCCACCATCAACGAACTCATCGCCCTCGCCGCCGCCGACTGCGATCTCATCAGCATTCTCAACAGCGACGACCACTACCACCCCCACCGCTTCGCCCAGTGCCTCCCCCTCCTCGAAGCCCAACCCCACTGCCAAGTCGTCACCAGCGGCCTCCACATCATCGACCAACACGACGCCCCCCTTTCCCCTAGCGAGCCCCGCGCCAAATGGTTCCGCGCCGTCTGGTCCCTCCAGCATCCCGAACGCGACCTCTGCGAATGGCTCGGCGTCGCCAATTTCCCCGCCACCACCAGCAATATCATCGCCCGCACCGCCTGGCTGCAGCGCTTCCCCTTCCGCCCCTATCGCTTCAACCACGACTACTACTTCCTCGCCCAAACCGTCCTCCGCGGCGCCCTCTCGGTCCACCCCGACCCCCTGGTCCATTACCGCGTTCATGGTGCCAATACCATGAACAGCCTCCCCGCCCCCCTCCTCCGCGAAATGCTGCGCATGTCCCTCGACCTCGCCCACGACCTCGCCCCCGAACTCGCTTCCAACCCCGCCCTCCGCGCCAACTACGCCATCTACACCCGCGCCCAGTGGGACAGCATCTCCAGCTTCCACGGCGGCCTCTACCAATCCCTCCTCGCCACCGCCGCCGCCCACCTCAGCGAAGCCGACATCGCCCAAGCCGTCGCCGCCCTCTCCTCCGAGGCCTACCCCGAACTCGCCACGTATCCCAATAAATCCCTCGTCAACCAGTGGGACGGACAAACCCCCGTCACCGCCGCCCGCGGCCTTACCGATCAATACGAAGCCCTCCGCCTTCGCGAAAAATCCCAACACGCCCTCGCCCGCGGCTACAAAGACCTCGCCGCCCTGCGCCAGCGCCTCGCCAACTCCCGCTGGCTCGCCCTCGGCCGCACCCTCGGCTTCTGGGCCCCTCCCCGCCTCCCTTCTGCCCCCCCCGCCGCCCAGGCCACCGCCCTCGCCGCCGCCCTCGCCAAGCAACCCTGGGTCCGCCTCGGGCAACGCTGCCGCGCCCTCCCGCCCGCCCCGCTCGCTTGACCCTAAGCGGGCCCTTTCTTTTTCTTCAGCGCTTGCTATTTGTTCCCCTCCTTACTCCCCCATGAAGCCGCTCCTCCCCGCTCTCGCCCTGCTCCTCGCCCTCAGCCCCTTCGCCTCCGCCGCCTTCATCGTTTTCCCCGACGGCTCCGCCCCCAAGGAAGGCCCCGTCAAAGTCGCCCTCGAAGCCTACCAGCGCGGTGAGTTCTCCGAAGCCATCCTCCGCTTCGGCGTCGAAGCGGATCGCGGCGACAAAGACGCCCAGTTCGCCCTCGGCCGCATCTATCAAGAAGGCTCCGGCGTCGCCAAATCCCTCCCCAAGGCAGAAGAATTCTACCGCAAAGCCGCCGCCCAAGGCCACCCCAGCTCCCAGTCCAATCTCGCCATCCTCCTCCTCAATTCCCAGCGCACCGAAGAAGGCCTCGACTGGCTCCGCAAGGCCGCCAAAGCCAAGGCCCCCCGCGCCATGGTCCTCCTCGGCAACCTCTCCCTCGTCGGCACCGCCGTCCCCAAAAACCCCGCCGATGCCAAAAAATGGCTCGAAGAAGCCGCCGATCTCGGCGACCCCGAAGCCTTCGAGTCCCTCAGCCTCATGTATGAAACCGGCGAAGGCGTCGAAAAAAACCTCGCCACCTCCATCGACCTCCTCAAAAAAGCCGCCCAGCGCGACTCCATCAAAGGCATCCTCCGCCTCGCCGTCAAAAACCTCAACGGCGAGGGCACCCCCAAAAACGGCGACCAAGCCGTCGAACTCCTCACCCGCGCTTCCACCCTCGGCTCCGTCGACGCCCAAACCGCCCTCGGCAGCATGTATGAAACCGGCGAAGGCGTCCCCAAAAACCCTCGCGAAGCCCTCATCTGGTATGCCCGAGCCTCCGAAGGCGGCGATCCCAACGCCGCCCTCAAACTCGGCGTCCTCTACTCCGAAGGCGCCGAGGGCGTCGAAAAAGACGACGAAAAAGCCATGGAATGCTTCCAGCGCTCCGCCGAACGCGGCCAATCCATCGCGATGTTCAACGTCGGCACCTACTTCGAAAAAGGCCGCGGGGTCACCGCCAACCCCGCCGAAGCCATCAAGTGGCACCTCAAATCCGCCACCGCCGGCCTCGGCATCGCCCAGCGCGAAGTCGGCCTCCGCTACCGCGAGGGCCGCGGCGTCGCTAAAGACACCGTCGTCGCCCTCTCCTGGCTCAACCGCGCCGCCACCGCCGGCGACGCCACCGGAGCCCTCGCCCTCGCCGAAATGCTCATCTCCGGCGAAGCCGGCATGGCCCCAGACTACAAAAACGCCCTCGCCATCCTCACCCGCGCCGCGGAACTCGGCCTCGCCCCCGCCCAAATCCGCCTCGCCGAAATCCTCTCCACCGATGTGGCCGGCCGCCCCGACCTCATCCGCGCCTACGCCCTCACCATGGCCTCCCCCAAAGACTTCGAGCCCGCCGCCAAACTCCAGGCCGAACTCGAAAAGAAAATGAGCCCAGAACAACTCGCCGAAGCCAAAAAAGAATACGAACGCCTCAAAACCAAGCCCGCCGCCGACGGCGCGCCCGCCGCTGCTCCGGCTGCGGCGGCGCCCGCTGCGGCGGCTCCCGCCGCTGCTCCGGCCCCCGCCAAGTAAGCCGGCCTTACACCAGCTTCTCCTTCAAGGCCTTGGCCACCGCCCCCGTGCGCGTGTTCACCTCCAGCTTCCCATAGATGCTGCGCAGCGCCGCGTCCACGGTGTGGAAATTCAGATCTAACCCACTGGCGATCTCCTTTTTCGTCAGCCCCTCCACCATCTTTTCCAACACCAATTTCTCCCGGTCGCTCAAGCCATAGTCCGTCCGCGCCGGTGCCAAACGACTAAACATCTCCAACACCCGCCGCGCAATGCTCGGCGTCATCGGTGCCCCCCCCGCCACCGCCTCCCGAATCGCCCCCGTAATCTGCCCCGCCTCCGCGCTCTTCAACAGATACCCCGCCGCCCCGGCGCAAATCGCCCGGAACACCTTGTCATCATCCTCAAACGCGGTCAGCAAAATCACCCGCGTTTCCGGCACCTCCTCCCTTAGCCGACTCAATAACTCAATCCCGTTCATCCCCGGCAATCCCACATCCACCAAAATCACCCGCGGCTTCACCTGTGTCTTCAGCGACCGCAACGCGTCCTCCGCCGTGGCAAAAATGTGGGTGCAGGCCATCCCCGGCGTCCCATTTAAAAGGCGGGACACCGTATTGCGAAAGGGCGCATAGTCCTCCACCAGCCACACGGTTAGGGGAGCCGATTCAGGTTTAGTCATGGCAGTCATTTGGTTACTTCCCACGCCTTACCAACGCCCTCCAGCCGCGCGCGGCCCCATACGCAAAGCCGGGATTCCCTCCGCGTCACTTCGGCAGCGCCTCCAGATACCCCTGCCAAGCCGCCGCCGCCGCCTTCTGCCGCGCTTCCGCTTCAGCTGTAAGCGTCCCTAGCTGCTCCCGGATCTCCGCCAAGCGAGCCGGCGGTTCCGTGCCCACCGCCGCCTCCAGCGGCCCCACTTCGCTCTGCATGCTCTCCACGCGCTCCTTCAAGCCCCGCGCCTCCGCCCGCAGCGCCAAGGCCGAGGTCAACAACTGCGCCGCTTGCCAGCGCGCCAGGTTGCGCAGCCCCGCTTCCAGCGGACCCTGCGCCGCCGCCCGCGCCCCCTGGGCCGCCGCCACCTGCTGCTTCGCCGCCGCCAAGGCCTGCTCCCGCTCCGGCACTTGCGGCCGCAGCTGCGCCAGCGCCGCCTCCAGCCGCGCCGCCTCTTTCGTCGCCTCCCCAGCGGCCGCCTGCTGACCCGCCAGCGCCCCCTCACAGGCCTGCACCACTCCCTGCAAAGTCGTCACCTTCTTGCCCACATAAACCCGCGACAAGCGATCCAGCGAAGCCTCCGCCGCCGCCAGCTGCTCCCGCGCCGCCACCACCCCAGCAGGCACCCCTTCGCTGGCCGCCGGAGCTGCTGCGGCTGCCGTTGTTGGAGTTGCTGCCGGGGCTGCTGGAGCTGCCGCAGTTGCCGGAGCCGCCTGCTCCAGCAGGGCCGCCTCCAAGGCCTTCCGGTAGCTCGCGGTGCGTTCTCCCAACACCGCGATGCTCTTTTGATAGCGTTCCGCCTGCGCCGCCGCCTCCTTCTGCTTCTCTGGCAGGGCTGCCAGCGCCGCCTGCATCCCTTGCAGCGCCGTCTCCTCCGCTGCCAGGGCTTGTTCCGCTCCCGCGACCGCCTCCCCAGCCTTGGCCGCCGCCGCCCGCTGCGCCGCCATTTCACCCTCCAGCCCAGCCAAGCGCGTCGCGATCGAGGGCGGATTCCCCACCAACACCGTCGGCGGTGCCTCTGCCTGCGCGGCATCCCAACTCTTGATTTCCCCATTCCAACTCCCCGTCAACACCCGCTTCCCATCGTCGCTAAACGCCGCCTCTAACACCGCGCTCCCCCCAGACGGCACCCAATCCCGCTGCGCCGCCCCATTGCCATCCCAGATCCGCGCATGCCCATCGCGCCCCCCCGAAATCATCCGCCCATCCGGGGCAAATCCTAACCCTAGCACCCCCCCGTGGCTCGTGATCTTCTTCACTTGGCTCCCCCCCGCCATCTCCCACCACGTGATCGTCCCATCTTCGCTCCCCGCCGCCACCACATTCGAATCCCCCCGCCACGCCAAGCTCCCAATCATCTTTTCGTGCCCGCGCAAGTTGTAAAACTCATTGCCCGTGCCCGCTTCCCACACATACAGCCCCCCATTGCGGTCCCCGCTCGCCAACAACACCCCATCCGGACTAAAGGCTAGAGTGGTCACCCAGTCGGTGTGCTTCTTAATGTTAGCAATCAGCTGCGAGCTGCGCGTGTCGTAAATCCTGACGCGCCGCCCCGGCCCCCCCATGGCCACCCGCGAGAGATCCGCGCTGATGTCCGCTCCTAACACCGTATCAAAATCCTCCGCCATCGCCAAGTTGATCACCACCTCGCCCGTCTTGACATCCCACACCACCACGACCCCCTGTTTCCCCGCAATGCCCCCCCCCGCCAGCAACAGCGCCCCATTCCGGCTAAACGACAGCGTCTCCGGATTCCCGCCGTCGGGAAACGGCAGCACCCCGAGCAACTCTCCCGTGCCCGAGTGATAGAGCAACACCTGCCGCGGTGCCGCCACCGCCGCCAGCGGCGCCCAAGGACTGTGCGCCAAGGCCACCACCGCATTCGCCCGCGCCGATGTCACCACTGGTTCCACCAAAAGATGCTCCGGCATCGGCGGCGGCCCCTCTGGCTTCGCCGTCGTCGCCCGCGCACTCATCCCAAACGCCGCCTTCTTCTTCACCTTCGCCGTGCTGTCCGGAGAATCCAGCAGCCCCCCCTGAATCCACTTGGCAATCAAATCCAACTCCGCCTGCGGAATTTTATCCCCCTTCGGCGGCATCAGCGGCTCCTCAGTGTGCGACGCCACCTTCCAGAGCGTGCTCCCCGCCGAGTCCCCCGCCTCCACCGCCGCCCCGCCCCCGCCCCCCGCCATCACCCCAGCAAAGGTCGACAAATCAAGGTCCCCCTTCTTCTTGTCCGCATTGTGACAATTGTTGCAGCGATTCTCAAAAATCGGGCGAATGTGGTCCTGCCACGTGATTTTTTCTTGGCCGCGCGCCCCGACCGGTAGCGCCAGGCACAGCAAGAGAGGAAAAGAGGAGCGGGTCATGCTAGGAAAAAAGTGGGTTGCCAGGGGACTACTCCATACGCCGCCAGCGCCCCCTTTCTTTGCCCCACCCTAAACCAACTCCGCCCGCCTCGCCTCCCCAATCTGCCGCCGCCCCGCAGGAAAATCTGCACTTCCAGGTTGGTTTGCCACCCGCTGCCCCTATAGTGTCTTCTCCACCGCCCTTCCCCTCCTCCCCCCATGGACTCCTCCTCCCACCCGCGCTGGGACGCCCTCGGCTCCGGCTCCGGGTTCCGCACCACCGCCACCGCCTGGGACCTCCGCTGGTGGATCCTCACCGCCGTCCTCGCTTCCGTCTTCGTCCACGGCAGCCTCCTCCTCTGGATGAAGCGCACCAAAATCGCCCTCCCCCCAGCCTCCGCCCCCTTCCTCGAAGCCAAAACCGGCCTCTTCCACGCCGAAATCGAACGCATCTCCCTCCCCCAAGACATCCTCAAAAATCTCACCCCAGAACCCCTCAATCTCGACTCCAAAATCCCCCAATCCACCACCACCGCCGTCCCCGACATCACCCAACTCGCCGAAGCCCTCAAAGACCAATCCGTCATCCTCACCCCCACCCTCTCCACCCCCGCCGCTAACGTCACCCTCAGCACCCCAGCCCCCGGCACCGTCGGCGACCTCCTCGACGATCCCTCCGCCCTCCGCTCCTCCCCCGCCGACCTCCCCTCCAGCCTCCTCGGCCGCCCCTCCGCCCTCGACCGACCCCAGCGCGCCGCCGCCGACCAAGTCGCCATCGACATCACCGAAGGCAACCTCGCCAAAACCGAACTGACCTCCGACCTCCTCAGCTCCCTCAAAAAAGGCAGCGGCGGCAACGGCGGCCTCGACGGCTTCGCCAGCCTCGACGACCTCGTCAACCACCAAGGCCCCATCGTCGGCGACTTCAAAACCATGCTTCGCACCGACCTCCTCTTCGATTTCGGCTCCGCCGAACTCAAACCCGAAGCCCGCCTCAGCCTCCTCAAACTCGCCGCCATCATCCAAAACAACCCGGCCGCCCAATTCCGCCTCATCGGACACACCGACACCATCGGCTCCGACCTCGCCAACCAAGCCCTCAGCGAAGCCCGCGCCGCCGCCGTCAAAACCTGGCTCGTCGAGACCCTGCGCCTCGACGGCACTCACATCCTCACCGAAGGCCGCGGTGAACGCGAAACCCTGCCCGACATCGACCCCGCCAGCTCCGCCGACGCCCAAGCGCAAAACCGGCGCGTCGAAATCCACAAAACCCAGTCCTGAGCTGCTTCCTCTCCGTGATCGCCCGCCTGCGCCACCTCCTCTGCCTTTTCCTCATCTTGGGCGGCGTCCTGCAGTGCCGCAGCACCAGCTCCCTGCCTCGGCCCGCCCGCCAAACCATGGACCTCGCCTCCTCGCGCTGGGCCGCCCGCGACGGCAAAGTCCTCCCCTTCACCCGCTGGCCCAGCCAAACCACACCTCCCCACGCCGTCCTCATCTGCATCCACGGCCTCAGCGGCGCCGCCAGTGACTTCTGGCCCATCGGCGACTCCTTCCCCCACCACGGCTTCACCGTCTACGGCCTGCAACTCCGCGGCCAAGGCAATGATCCCGACCTCGCCCGCCGCGGCGACATCCGCTCCCGCAAACAGTGGCTCGACGACCTCGAAGACTTCACCGCCCTCGTCAAACGCCGCCACCGCGGCCTGCCCGTCTTCTGGTACGGCGAAAGCCTGGGCGCCCTCATCGCCGTGCACGCCGCCGCTGAGGAAAATCCCCAGGTTGCCCCCCAGGGCATCATCCTGAGTTCCCCCGTGGTGGAACTCCGCCCCAGCCTGCAACTCAATCTCCTCAAAAATGTCGCCCTCCGCTTCCTCCTCAACTTCCTCCCCGGCCAGCGCATTTCCCTCGAAACCCTCGGCAACGCCGAAGTCCAAGTCACCAGCCACAGCACCCACCGCGGCCAAATGCAGCACACCGCCCACTACGTCCCCACCTTCACCCTCCGCCTCTTCGCCGAAATCGAACAACTCATCAAACAAGCCCCCGCCGCCGCCGCCCGCCTCCACATCCCCCTCCTCATCCTCTACACCCCCCACGACCCCCTCGTCTCCCAGGAAGCCGTCGAAACCTTCTACGCCAAGATCCCCTCCCCTCTCAAATCCAAATCCTTCTTCCCCCAAAGCTACCACCTCATCCTCCACGACTCCGAGCGCGCCCGCGCCCTCCAAACCGTCCGCGCCTGGCTCCAAGCCCGCCAACCTTAAACCCGGCCGCTCCTAGCAAAAAAGCCCCCGCCTGCTCCAAGAAAAGGAGGGGGGACTTTCCTGTCCCCCTTTTTAGGGAAAATCGGGGGTTAGAAAACCCCCGCTCCTTTTTTCTATTTATCTGCTGCGATCTCGCACCGGGCCCTCCCCCGCTCGTTTCATCACTCAGCAACACCGCGTCGTGGATGTCGTTGATCACGACCCCGACTCGGCGACCGCCGCGAAATCGGGCGAGGCGGCCTTTTACAGCATAAACCTTGCGCGGCCAAGGGTTGACCAGTGGGCAATCTGAATTGACATCTGATTGACGTCTGATTTACTATCCATTGTCGACTTCTCCGCGCAGCGATATGAAACAACGCCCCGAATTCTCCGTCCAAGTGCTTGTTGAACCTGGCATCCACGGCCCGGGACAGCCTGAAGGCCGCAAATCGCCAGGCGGGCCAACCAAAAACTTCGAGGCTTTCCGCTTCACCCGCAAAGGATCCGGCGGATCCCTTGTCCTTGAAAGCAAGGAGGAAAGTGCCGGACCCCATAGTTCCAAAGTCACCGTTTTCCGTTTTGCCCCGAAATCCGGCGGCCTCCCCGCAGCGCGGAAACTCGTGAAGTATTACTCGAACACCCGCCAGGCTCTCATCGCCATCGCCAGTCCGGAATTCTATAACCAGCCTGACTACCGGTCCATTCTGTTGGATCACAAAGTCGAGGTGTTGGTGCAGGAGGAAGATCAGTTCCAAGTCCAGAGCCTCGTGCCCTGGATCGCCCGGCTGGTTATGCCTGGTTCCCCAGGGAAACGAACCTCCCCAAAGAAATCTACGGCCACCGATTCTGCGGCGACCGCTCCCTCTGATCTCATCAGGAGCCTTCGTGACCCGGATTCCGGCCGGTTGGATGCCAGGAAATTAGCCGCGCTGCTGGGCATTTCGCTCACGGATCTGGCCAGCAAAGTCTGCGGGGTCACCAAGCAGAACCTCAGCCAAAGCCCCACCAGCGCCGGAATCCAGGATAAACTCGCGGATCTGGAGGAAATTGCCGAACTGCTCTCCTGGTGCGGCAGTGAGGCCAAGCTCAAAGCCTGGCTCAAGCGCCCGAACCGTGACTTTGCTCCGCTGGATGGCAAAATCGTTTCGCCGGTGGATCTGATTCTGATGGGCCGCGCCCGGAGCGTCGCCAACAAAGTGCATCACATGCTCCTCGGCCATCCCTCCTGATGCCTGCTCCCTCACGCTTCCAGGCGGCCCTTGCGGATTGTCCGGGCATCCCGCTGGCCGTCAGATGCTTTCGCGTGGTGGCCCTGAGTGATCTGTTGAAAACCGGGACCACCCCCACCCTGCTTTTTGACCTGGGCCCCCGGGTTTCCCGAGGGGGACAGCGATTCAGTCCACCGGATGACCACCGGGGACTTTACGTCAGCCAGGAGGCGAACACCGCCGGGGCGGAATTCGCCCATGGCTGGCAGGCCTGGAAATCCGGCACTTCTGCGGACCATGCCCGGTTTGGCATCGAGGTGAAACTGGCTTCCGTATTGGATCTGACTTCCGCCGCCATCCGCAGAACCTTGAAGACCAGCATCAAGGAGCTGCATTCACCCTGGGAGGAATATGCCGCCAACCACGGGGGAGCCTGGCCGGCCACCTGGCAACTCGGGCACGAGGCCTTTGCTTCCGGCAGGTTCGACGCCATCCGCTTTCCCTCCTACCGCCGTCCGGCCGCTGGCACCTGCCTTCTGATTTTTACGGAACGCCTCGTGGCGGGTTCCAATCACGTAATCATGCACCGGGCCGATGGATCGATATGGGAGCGCCTTCCTTAGTTTTCACCCAGCAACCTGCTTTCTCATGGCAGGCCTGACCTCCGCGAACCACTCCAATCCGCTGGAAGGCTCCTCCTCCCCCCAGGCCTTCCTGGAGGTTTTCCGCTGCCACCGGTGCTGCCGCTGGTGCTCCACCAGGGGCCGGATGCGTGGAATGTTTCCACGGCTTTCGAGGATCTCTTCGAGCTGCCGGAGGACCTCGCCCCGGCGTTGCGGCCGTTCCTGCCGCAGTTCCACCACGCGCTGCTGGATCTGACGCGTTTCGATCCGGCGGCGGAGGAGACGGACACCCGGCTGCGCGTGGTGTTGCAGCTCATGAAGCTGGCCCGGCAGAAAGAACTGCTGCGATTCTTCAAGTGGCTGGCCAGTGTTTCCGCCAGAGAACTGCCCGATAACCTGCTGGGACTCATGCTGCTCTATGCCCTGCATGCGGACAGCGATCTTGACGCGGAAAAAATTTACCATAACTTGTCGAGCAATCCCGAACTTGAAAAGAACACCATGTCCGTCGCCGAAAAATTGATCGCTCAAGGCCGTGAGGAGGGAATCTCTCAAGGCCGTGAGGAAGGGATCTCTCAAGGAATTTCCTTGGGCCGTGAAGAAGGCCGCGAGGAGGGCCGTGAGTCTGGATTATGGATTGGGCGGATCCAACTCCTCGAGGAGTTCTTGGAACTGCCGGCAAGTTCCGCTGAGGCGCTTGCCGCTCGCAGCCTGGAGGAGCTCAAAGCCATGCAGGAGCAGTTGCACGGCGAGTATGAGCGTCGCTTCAAGCGGCGCTGATTTTTAAGGAGTGGGGACCTTATTGTCCTCGCTTCAAGTGGCGGCTGGAGAAGAAGAGGCGACAGTCAGGTCGTCGCTCCTTACGACCGGGCGGCGGAAGCGTCCTTGCACCGGCCGCGGGATTCATCGACCCTCCAAACTGTGGAAACCCCTGGAAATTCCCCCATCCCTGCGGCGCATACGCATGACGGGTTTTTCAAGGCGGTCTTCTCGCAGCCGGAGCAGGCCACGGCGTTTTTCAAGAGTCATCTGCCGCCGGAGATCGTGGTCCGGATCGACTGGCCGTCGCTGGTGGTGCTGCCCGGCTCGTTCATCAAGGCCAGCCTGCAACAGGTGCACGCGGACCTGCTGTTTTCCGTGCGCATGGGCGGGCGCGGGACGTTGCTGTATCTCCTCTTCGAGCACCAGAGCAGCCCGGACCCGGCGATGCCGCTGCGGCTGCTGGGCTATGTGATGGAGATTCTCACCCAGCATCACAAGGCGCACGGTTTTCCGCTGCC
>CALQKQ020000042.1 GCA_943331195.2 Akkermansia muciniphila
CCGTGGAATTTGTGGCAGGTGGCGCAGGTGGCGGTGAAGAGGGCTTTGCCGAGGGCGAGGTCGGGCTGGCCTTCGATGCAGGCCTTACGCTTGGCGGCGATGAGGGCTTGGGTTTCGCTGGTGGAGTCGCTCCAGCGGCCGAGGAGGCGCTCGGCGGCGGCGCGGAGGGCGGGGTCGGGGCTGGTGGCGAAGAAGCGGCGGGTGGTGGCGGGGAGGTCGCGGGGGCTGATGAGGATGTTGGTGGTGGGGTCGGGGTGTTCGAGGGCGGCGAGGAGGCGCTGTTGCCATTCGGCGCGGCCGGTGAGGAATTGGGCGGCGGCGATGCGGAGGGGAGGGGAGGCGTCGGGCCAGAGGCGGAGGACGGGAGTGCTGAAATCGTCGCCGGAGCCGACTTCGGCGGCGGCGCGGAGGACGGGGATGAGCCAGGCGTCGGGGCCGCTGGCTTGGAGGAGGTCGAGGATGGCCTGGCGGGTGGTGGGGGTGCGGAGTTTGCGCAGGGTGTCGACCAATTCGAGGCGACGGGGCAGGGGGGTGGCGGGGAGGGCGGCTTCGGCGATGAGGGCGGCGACGGCGGTGGGGTCGCCCCAGAGGGTGGCGAGGCGTTGGGCGCGGTTTTTGAGATCTGGGGAGGGGCTTTGGGCCCAGCGGGCGAAGTGGGCGGCGGGGTTGGTTTGGGCGGGAAGGAAGGGGCCGGCTTCTTGGGCTTTGAGGATGCCGTCGAGGGCGGCGGCGACGAGGTCGGGTTCGCTTTGGAGTTGGTCGAGGAAGGCGAGGAGGAGGTCGAGGTTTTCGGGTTGGCGGGTATCGGTGAGGCGGCGGGCGGCCTTCGTGACGAGGCCGAGAGAGAGGGGGCGGGCGGCGGGGGCGATTTCGGCGAGGAGGGGGAGGTAGCGGGTGGGGGCGGCGGCGAGGTGGGGTTCGAGGGCCATCCAGATGTGGAAGGGGAGGGTGGCGTCGGCGGGGGTGGCGCTGGCGAGGACGAGGTTGCGGAGGATGGCGGGAGGGAGTTCGCCGAGCTTGAATTTGTGGGGGATTTGGCTGGGATCGGCGTCGGTGGTGGGGGAGGGGGCGTAGGGGCGGTTGGTGGTGGGGGCGAGGTTGGAAGCGGGCCGGAGGGCCTGGGCGACGGCGTCGCGCACGGTGGGGTCGGGGTCGATGGCGAGTTTTTCGAGGACCGGATTGAGGAGGAGCTCGCCGTTTTGGGGTTTGCCGTTGGGGTAACCGGTGGAGGGGGTGCCGTCGGGGGCATCGCCTTCCATGCGGGCGGCGAGGCTGCGGATGGCGGGGTCGGGATGGGCGCTGGGGTTGGTTTGGAAGAAGCCGCGATCGCAGGCCACCAGGGTCCAATAGGCGTCGAGGAGGTGGGGGCCAGGGGAGGTGAGGGCGGCGTTGAGGAGGGCGATCCAGGAGTCGCGCTCGGGGGCATAGGAGCGCAGTGGGGCGAGGTCTGGAGGGGCCTGGTTGGGCAGGTTGCGGGGGGAATCGACGAGGCGGTTGGCGCGCTCGGCGATGAGGACGCGGGCTTGGCGGCGCATCCAGCTGTTGGGGTGTTGGAGAGTGGCGACGAGGGCTTCGGGGGAGAGGGCGGCGAGGTTGAGGTCGGGTACGGCGCGGGATTGGCGGGCGAGGGCTTGGCCGGCGGGGTTGCCTTCGTAGCAGACGCGCCAGATGCGGCCTTTGTCGCGGTCGACGCCGGTGGGGTTGGCCTGGGCGTTTTGGTAGCAGGGGTATTTGTCGCACCAATCCATGACCCAGAGGAAGCCATCGGGGCCGGTTTGGATGCTGACGGGGCGGAACCAGCCGTTGTTGGCGCGGAGGAAATCGCGGATGGGGCGGGCTTGGAAGGTGGCACCGACGGGGTCCATGGCTTCCTCGTGGATGGCATTGTCGTGGATATTGCCGAAGAAGGCGTGCTCGTGGGTGTCGGGGGGGTAGACGCCGCCTTGATAGAGGGCGATGCCGGCGTAGGCGGCGCGGAAGTGGCGGGGGTGATCTCGGCCGACGATGCTGGGGAGCAGTTCGTAGGCGTAGGGGTTTTCGGGGGCACCGCCTTGGCGGGCGTAGAGGCCGCCGGGGGCGAGGTGGAAGAAGTGGTCGATGACGCAGGCTTCGACGAAGGCGTTGCCGCGGGCGTTGAAGTCGACGCCCCAGGGGTTGCTGGTGCCGTCGGCGTAGACCTCATAGTTTTGGACTTGGGGGCCGGAGGGGGTGGCGTTGAGGCGGACGCGGAAGACGCCGGCGTTGAGGGTAAAGCCTTCGGCGACGGGTTGTTCGGGGCGGCGGACTTTGCTTTCGGTGAAGACGCCGTGGGTGAAGTAGAGGGCGGCGTCGGGGCCCCAGGAGAAGCTATTGAGGAGTTCGTGGCGGTCCTCGAGGCCGAAGCCGGTGAGGAGGGTTTGGTATTCGTCGGCGACGTCGTCGCCGTTGGTGTCGCGGAAGAAGAAGAGGTTGGGGGCTTGGCCGATGAAGGCACCGCCGTGGCCGCAGAGGATGGCGGTGGCGAGGCTGAGGCCTTCGGCGAAGACGGTGCGGCGGTCGGCTTGGCCGTCGTTGTCGGTGTCTTCTAGGATGACGATGCGGTCGCGGGGGGAATCGCTTTGTTGGGGAATGACGGGGTGGAAGCGGGAGTCGCTGGCGGTTTTGGAGTAGTCGTTGGGGTGGGCGGCCCCGCTGGGGTATTCGTAGAGTTCGACGACCCAGAGGCGGCCGCGGTGGTCCCAGGACATGGCTACGGGATTGACGACGAGGGGTTCGCTGGCGAAGCAGCGGACGGCGTAGCCCTCGGGGACGGCCATGGCGGCGATGGCCTGCGGGACGGAGGGGCAGGGGCCGGCGGCGGGGGCGTAGACGCCTTCGAGCTCCTTGGCGGGGAGGAGGGCGGGTGCCAGGGCGCAGAGGGCGAAGAGGAGGGGGCGGAGGATCATGGCGAGGGGGATAGAGCAGATACGGGAGGCTGCGGGGGAAATTGATGCGAAAAGCTGCGGGGGGGAATAAGGTATAGCGCAGGGGTGGCGCTGCCTGGAAAGCTGAAAAATTAAGTTTGCATGAACTTTCAGTCCAAAGGGGCCGCAGCCCCAAAAACCTGAGGGGGCCTAGGATTTTTTTGTAGCCTTGGTGGTAAAAACCATCCAACGTCGTTGAATATTCCCCCAAACCACATTGAGCCACGCATGAAATTACCGTCCCGATTTGCCATTGTCGCCTTTGCGTTAGCAGGGCTGAGCGCCTCTGCCTGGGCCCAAACTCCGCCGGCCAAGAAGGAGCCGGAAGCCTCGGGGAAGAAAGAGAAGCTGGTGGACATCAAGGACATCAAGATTCAGGTGCAAAAGACGCCTGATTTTACGTTGAAGGGTGGCACGACGGACAAGCGGGTGCGGCCGAAGGATTGGATTGAGATTGAGCCGGAGTTCAAGACCTTGCGTTCCCCGATGGACAAGAAGGCGGAAGTGGTGCCGGAATTGACGTTTAAGTACTATGTTTTTTTGAACAGCAGCGTGCGGGAGAATGCGCGGATTTTGACGGCGGAAGTGATTCACACGAACGTGCCGATTGATGAAGTGACGCACAGCGTGGTGTACATTTCGCCCTCGACGATTTTGCGGGTGACGGGCAAGCCTGAGGGCAATGCGACGCTGGTGTCGGCCTATGCGGTGGAGGTGACGAAGAACGGGGAAGTGGTGGGTTTTTTCAGCAAGGCTGGGGGTGCCACGGTGGACAATCCGTCGGATCCGAAAGGGAAGTGGTGGGAGATGAAGACGGCACCGGCGCAGGAGCCGGCGCTGTTGTCGAAGCCGCAGACGCCGTTTGCGCCGCTCTGGGGCGATTTCCACGCCGACGTGAAAGCCAAGTAAGCTAAGCCTGGCACAATAACTCTCGCCGCGCAGCTGTTGAGGAGGGGACCAGGGGGTTTCCTATTGACAGGGCAGGCATTCACCGATCTAAAAGACCATCACGATGGCCGAGAAGAAATCTATCCTAACTTTGAACCTTGGTTCCCAACGCGTCGGGATGGCGCGTTTTGGCATCAGCGGCAAGGGCGGCGTCCTCCTCAAGGACTATGCTTTTTGCGAAATGGCAGGCGACCCCACCGCAGATGGGACCCGTCGCAGCAGTCTGACTGAAGCTGTCAAGCAATTGACGGCGCAGTTTAAGGCGGCTGAGTCGGAGGTGAACTATGCGGTGCCGGGGCAGTTCCTCATTGCCAAGTTTGTCAAGCTGCCTCCGCTCGCGGAGGACCAGGTGGACAAAATTGTCGGCTTTGAGGCGCAGCAGGCGGTGCCGTTCCCCTTGGCGGAAACGGTGTGGGACTACCAATTGATGGGCAAGAGCGGGGGAGAAGTGGAAGTGGGCATCGTGGCGATTCGCTCGGAGCACTTGAGCGAGTTGCACGGGGCGGTGGAAGGGGCCCGCTTGGAGGCGAACTTGGTGGATGGTGCCCCAGTGGCGCTCTACAACGCGTTCCGCTACAACTATCCGGACGCGCAAGGTTGCTCGCTGCTGATTGATCTTGGGGCCCGCACCACGAACTTGATTTTCATTGAAGGCCACCGGGCCTTTATCAACTCGTTCCAGACGGGCGGGGCCTCGATCACGCAGAGCATTGCCCGGGAAATGGGGATGGACTACGATGCGGCGGAAGGGCGGAAAGTGACCGAAGGGTTTGTCAATTTGGGAGGAAACTACGCGGACCACGAGGATCCGGAAGTGGATGCCATGTCCAAGGTGATCCGCAATGCGCTGCTCAAGGTGCACGGTGAGATCACGCGGCGGACCAATGCCTATCGCAGCCAACAGGGCGGCAGCGCGCCGAGCGCGGTGTACCTTGCGGGTGCCGGGGCCTCGCTGCCTTATCTCAAGGAAGTGTTTGAGGAGAAGCTGCGCTTGCCGGTGGAGTATTTCAATCCGCTGCGCAACGTTGCGGTGGGACCTCGGGTGAATCCAGAGCAGGTGGGCGCGGAGGCGCACACCTTGGGCGAGTTGGTGGGCTTGGCGCTGCGCGAGATGGCTTGTCCGATGGAATTGGACTTGGCGCCGGTGTCGGTGAAGGCGGCCAAGGATGTGGGAGCGAAGAAGCCGCGCTTGTATCTCGCGGCGGCCTGTCTCTTGGCGGGATTGGGCAGCCTGTGGGTGTACAACAACAGCGCTACTTCGGCCTTTGCGAGGGAGACGGCGAAGTATGAAAATGAAATTGAGAAGTTCGCCAAGTATGACGAGCAGATCAAGGAGCAGGAGAAACGGCAGAAGGTCGAGGAAGCCCGGGCGGACTACTACACTGGGGTGATCAACGACCGCAGCTTCTGGGTGAACATGATGAATGCGCTCAACGCGCAGTTTGCCGACGAGAAAATCTGGATCACGCAGATTTCCATGGTGGGGCCGAAGGGCGAACCAACCGTGGATGCCCTCTTCCCTAACGCCTACGCCTATCCCTTCAGTACGGGGGCGGCCAAAGCTCCGGCGGCCGCGGCGGCGAAGAGCAGCACCATTCCGGTGGCCGCGCTGCACATCGGCGGCATCAACCGCGGACCAGGGGAAGATGTCCCGACGCTTTTTGCGAAGCTGCGGGAAAATCTGAAGGACTACTTTGAGTTCGACACCACCAAGACGGACGACGATCTGCGCAATGACTATGTGGTGAACCAGGTGGGGTCCGCCAGCACCAAGGAAGGATATGACTTCCAAATCCTGCTCCCGCTGAAGCGGAAGCTGGAAGTCCCGGCTCCGGGCATCAAGACCAAGACCAAGACCGCGACCAAAAAATAACCTTCCGATCCTCGACACATTCATGAGCAAGGCAAAGCAGAACACGTTTCTGACAGGATATTTCACCATACTGGCGGCAGGGGCGGCCGGTTTGGGTTATCTTGCATATTCTTCCTATTCGGCTTCTTCGGAAGCCAAGGACAACTACGAAACCCAAAAGGCGCGACTCCTCAGCTTGCAGAAGGCCCCGATTTTCCCTAAGCAGGAGAATGTGGATGCCAAGAAGAAGCAGGTGGACGCCTATGTGGCTAAAGTGGGGGAGTTGAGCACGACGCTGCGCAACTTCCAGGCGCCCTTGGTGGAAGACATGGACAATAGCAAATTCCAGTCCAAGCTGCAAAAGACCCGCGACGCGATTGTGGCTGAAGCCAAGGATGCGGGGGTGACGCTGCCGGAAGGCTTCGACATGGGCATGGGGACGTATCTGTCCACCTTCCCGGAAACGAGCGCGGTGCCCCGGCTAAATGCTTGGTTGGACGGGATTCATTCCTGCATCAGCATCTTGATCGCCAGCGGGGTGAAGGAAATCACCCTGGTCAGCCGTCCGGAGTTGGCTTTTGAAAGCAAGAAAGAGGATCCCGCCAAGGCGGATGGGGCGGCCAAGCCTAAGCCTGCGCCGAAGCCGCCTGCTGCGGCGAAGGGCAAGAAGGTGGAAGCGGCTCCGGTGGTGGTGTTGGAGGAATCGGCGGCGCTGGAGCGCTACCCCTTCACGGTGGTGTTTACTTCGTCCAACCGGGCGCTGAACGACGTCATGACCGCGCTGGCCAACACCGCGCCTGGCTCCAAGGATGCTAGCTTCTTCAATATCCGGGCGCTGCGCATTGAAAATGAGCAGAAGACGGGGGCGGAAACCTCCGCACAGATCCAAGTGCAGGAGCAGACCGATCCCGACACCCAAAAGCCCTTCAAGCGGGACTCCACCTACATCTTCGGGGTGGAAAAAATCCAAGCTCATCTTGGGCTGGACCTGATTCGTTTCCCCGGCCCTCCGTCGGCCGAAGCCAAGAAATAACCCCCTAGGACCGCAAGTTTTCCCTCCATGGAAGCCATCAAGACCAAATACGACCGACTTTTGCTCGGCCTGTGCGCCCTCGTTGCTCTCGGCATCGGCGTCGTGCTGATTCTCAACATCCTCTCGTTCAACGGGCAGTTTACTGCGCCGCCGAAGTCGGGTAAGGAAGCGGCCAATCTCGGGCCGGATCAGAGCGAAAACGTCGCCAAGGCGGCGGCCGCTTTAGCCGTCGAGGCCAAGCGGCAACCCCTGCGCCTCTCCGGGGGCCGCGTCGCCGACTTGCTCGTCTCCACTCCTGTGGTGAAGACCGCAGACGGCCAAGTGATTGCCCTCTTGGATTCCGCCGCTCCGCAGCTGCGCCCACCGATCGACAATGGTTGGCTCTATGAAAACGAGCTGGATCTGACGCGGGACGACATCGCCCAATTGGACAACGACGGCGATGGCTACAGCAACCTCGAGGAATTCGAGGGCAAGAGCAATCCGCGCAATCGCTCTGATGTGCCACCGTTTTACACCAAGCTGCACTACAAAGAATGCATCAAAGAGCCGCTCTCGCTCAAGTTTGCCATCTACAACAATGGTGAAATTCAGCTGTCCCGCACGGAGCCCAAGCCTTCGAGGTCGGCCTTCATGAAAGCTGGGGAGACCTTCTCGGTGGAGCCTCGCTTCAAGGTCACCAAGGTGGAGATGCGCGAGGTCACCGATAGCGGCATCACCGATCAAAAGCCCTTCCTGATCATCGAAGACAGCGAGGCCAAGACGGCACCTCCTTTGGAGATCCGCTTGGGCCAGACGGTCGAGCGGCCCAATCTGTCGGCCAAGGTGATCGACGAACTTTCTGGAAAAGACTTTGTGCTCAAGGAAGGGCAGGAGTTTGAACTTCAGAAACTGCCTGGGACGAAAATTCTCGTGGCAAAAGTCACGGAGGAATCGGTCATCATCAGCTTCATCCTGCCCGGGAAAACCGAGCGCCAGGAGCAGGCCTTGAAGATTAAATAAACAACAATTTCCGGAATGGGGGAAATTTCCCAAGTTTTTGCTTCCCATCCATCCGAACCACTCTTATTTCAAACCTGCCATCCTAAAAAAGTTCATGAGAAAGCCAGTGTTATCATTGCAAAGTCAGGCCCTAATTGTCGGCATCGCCTGTGCCACCGCCCTCCCTACTCCGGTTCTCCGGGCTGGTGACGGAGGTGGACACGGATCCTCAATCGTGGAGCAGGAGATCATTAAGCGCCAAAAGCGCATCGCCGACGCTCTTGCCGCGGAAGCGGAAGGGGACCGCCTGATGGCTGAGCAAGACTACGAGGGGTCGATCACGAAGTACCGTGAGGCCCTCGATTTGCTGCCTTTGGGGAATCTGGCCTATGCGGACCGCGATCGGGTGGTGGCGAAATACGCCAAGGTTTGCGTGCTGCATGCCCGGGAATTAGCGAACCGGGGCGCCTTTGCTAAGGCTCGCAACCTCCTCAACGGGGTGCTCTCCGACACCATCGCCCCCAACTACGCTCCGGCGAAACAGCTTCTCAAGGATTTGGAAGATCCCGATAAGTTCAACGTGGCGATGAGCGAGAAGCACTACGAGAACACCGAGGAAGTGCGCCGCCTGTTCCGCATGGGACTCGGGTATTTTGACCTGGGCCAATACAAGGAAGCGGAAGAACAATTTAACCGCGTTTTGGCGATCGACCCGACCAACACGGCGGCTCGCCGCAACCTCGAAAAAACCGAGCGCGAGGTCAACAACTACCTGCGTTCGGCCCGGGATCACACCCGGATCGCGATGCTCAACGACGTCGACAAGCTCTGGGTCACCCCAGTTCCGGGCACGGCCAAAGCGCCGCCGACGGCGACAACGACTTCTGAAGAGCCAAGCGGTTCCCAGGCCATCATTTTCAAGCTGAATAACATCACCTTGGATCGCATTCAGTTCTCTGATGCGAGCATTCAGGAAGTCATCGACTACCTGCGCCGCAAGAGCATCGAAGCGGACTTGGTGGAATCCGATCCGAACCGCAAGGGGGTGGACTTCATTTTGACCTCGGCGGAAGGCGCCCGTCCAGTGACGCTGGATTTGCGTGGTTCCAAACTGATCAACGCCATCAAGAGCGTGTGCGATCAGGCTGGAATGCGCTACCGCTTCGAGCCGAACGCGGTGGTGATCATGCCGATCACGGGCGGCAACGCTGGTGGCTTGCAGACCCGGGTTTTCCGAGTGCCGCCTGACTTTTTGTCCAAGGGCAGCGGCGGCGACGCCTCCGATGCTGGTGATGCGCCAGCGGCGGATCCCTTTGCTGGTGGCGGGGCCACGACCGGTTCTAGCTTGAAGAAGCGCCCGGATGCCAAGACCGTGATGCAGCAGCTCGGGGTGGAGTTCGTCGAAGGGGCCACGGCCACCTTCAGCGCCGGCACCTCCCGCTTGGTGATGCGCAACACGCTGGAGCAGCTCGACAACGCCGAAAGCGTGATCGACAACATGTTCAAGAGCAGCGTCAAGCAGGTCTTCGTGACCACCAAGTTTGTCGAAGTGACTCAGCGCAACACCGACGAACTCGGTTTTGACACCCTGATCGGTGCCTTCAACATCGGCAACGGCGGCGTCTACGGTTCCGGTGGTACTTCCGGCACCGCTTCTCCGTTGAGCACGGGAGATTACTCCTTCATCAGCCCGAATGGTTCCACGACGGGTGCGACCCCGATCTCCCGGGGCCTGCGCTTCGGTGCGGATGCGCTCTCCCGCAACGCCATCGACGCTTTGATCTCCGGCGGCACCGCCACCGGGGCCTCGACGGTCTCTCCTGCAGCCTTCGCTTTGGCGGGGGTCTTCACCGATCCTCAGTTCCAGATCATGATGCGCGCCCTCTCCCAGAAGAAGGGTGTCGACCTCATGACCGCGCCGAGCTTGATCGTTCGCGGTGGGCAGAAGTCCAAGATCGAGGTTATTCGCGAATTCCCTTACCCAACTGAGTTCGATCCACCACAAATTCCTCAGACCTTCGGCGGCGGTTCCACTCTGAATGGGGGTGCCGGTGGCTCCCAGCAGGGCGGCAGCTTCCCGGTCACTCCCACCACGCCACAGAGCTTTGAATACAAGAACACTGGGGTGACGATGGAAGTGGAAGCCACAGTTGCTGACGATGGCTACACCATCGACCTCAATCTGGCCCCGGAAGTGATCGAGTTTGAAGGCTTCATCAACTACGGCAGCCCGATTCAGACCACCGGCATCAACGCCCTCGGTCAGAGCGAGCCGGTCGTGCTCACGGACAACAAGATCCTTCAGCCCGTTTTTGCCACTCGCAAGATGGCGACTCAGGTCCTCATCTGGGACCGTCAGACGGTGGGGATCGGTGGTTTGATCCGCGAGGACGTCCAGTCCGTCGAAGACAAGGTGCCACTTTTTGGAGACATCCCGATCATCGGTCGCCTCTTCCGCACCAAGTCGGATGAGCACTACAAGAAGAACCTGATGATCTACGTCACTGGAACCATGATCGACCCTGCTGGTCAGCCGATCAATAGTTCCAAGAGCGACAGCGAAGAAAGCACCGCCCCCATCGAAGGTGGGCCCTCGGCGCCGCTCTTCCCTGCTGGCGGGGTCCTCCCCGTGAGCGACAAATAAGCTAGAGAACAGTTTGAGCAGGGCGGGAGGCAACTCCCGCCCTGCTTTGTTTTGATTTTAAGGCCTTTTTGGCCATGTGCCTTGGATGTCCCGGCCCCTTTATACGTTGGCCCTGACGGGAGGAATCGCGACGGGCAAGTCGAGTTTTGCGGCTCTGTTCCGGGAAATGGTGCCGGAGGCGGCTACTTTTGACTGCGACGGCTGCGTCCATGAGCTATTGACAAAGCCTGCGGTCTCCCGGATGATTCTAGACTCCTTGGGAGTGGACCTTGCCGGTCCCGATGGACAGCTTGATAAGAGCCGGTTGCGGGAGCGGGTGTTTCACCATCAGGGAAGCAGGCGCGCGCTGGAGGAAATCCTGCATCCGCTGGTCCGCGAGGAATGTCAGCTGTCGCAACAGCGGGCGGCCCTTTCGCCCGGGATCCGTTTTTTTCTGATGGAAGTGCCTCTGCTTTATGAAACCGCCTTTCCGTTGGCCCGCGATCTGGAGATTGTGGTCGCTTGCGGGCCGGCAACCCAGCGGGAACGCCTGCTGGCGCGGAGCCGCTTCGCGCCGGATTTGGCAGACCGCATTATCGGGGCTCAACTTCCACTTTTGGAGAAGGTGGCCCGCGCTGGTGCAGTCATCTGGAATGGCGCCTCACCGGCGGTTCTGCGGCGGCACACCTTTACTTTTTCGACATGGCTGAAGCGCAAAATGACTTTCTGACGGACTCCACGGATCCGTCCCTCTCGGGCACGCCCGCAGCCTTCGGTGCGGCGGCTGCGCCTGCGGGAGAGATCCCGGCAACGGCGGCTCCGGCGGCTCCGGCCTTGGTGATTCCCCCGGTGGTGCGGCTCAATGATTACTTGGGGCAGAGTTTGGCGCAGCTTTATGCGCTGGGCGAGTCCCTGGGGCTCCGCGTGGGTGGCACCCGCTCCAAGCATTATTTGGTTTACGAAATTGTCAGCTTTTACGGCCGACGGGGTTCCGTGATTGAGGCTGAGGGCATTTTGGAAATCATGCGGGAGGGTTTTGGCTTGATGCGGGATCCGCGGTTCAATTTTGCGTCGTTCGCGGACGATGTGTTTGTGTCGCCGTCGACGATCCGGCGCTACAATTTGCAAGCGGGCCTGGCGCTGAAGGCGCTTTGTCGGCCGCCGCGCGATCCCAAGGACAAGTTTATTTCGGTGGAGTCGGTGGTGTCGGTGGAGGGGATTCCGGTGGAGGACTACGTGGTGCCGGTGGCTTTTGAGAAGTTGACGCCGCTTTTTCCGACGGAGCGGATTATTTTGGAAAATCGGCGGACGCGGGCGGTAGCGGCCCGGGTGGTGGACTTGGTGGCGCCGCTGGGCAAAGGGCAGCGCGGGCTGATTTGTGCGCCGCCGCGCGGCGGCAAGACGATTTTGCTTAAGGAAATCGCCAGTTCGATCCGGGAGAACCACAAGGAGGTGGAATTGATCGTGCTTTTGCTGGATGAGCGCCCCGAAGAGGTGACGGATTTCGTGGAGACGGTGGGGGGGCATGTGTTTGCCTCCACATTTGATGAACCTGCGGCGCGCCACATTCAGGTGGCGGAACTGGTGATGGAGCGGGCCAAGCGCTTGGTGGAGATGAAGCGGGATGTGGTGATTTTGCTGGATAGCTTGACGCGGCTGAGTCGCGGCTACAACAACGCCCTCTCTGGCAAGGGCGGACTGATGTCTGGGGGGATGAATCCGGTGGCTTTGCAGCGGGCGCGCAAGTTTTTTGGTTCGGCGCGCAAAGTGGAAGAGGGCGGCAGCCTGACGCTGTTGGCCACGGCCTTGATCGAGACGGAATCGCGCATGGACGAAGTGATTTTCGAGGAGTTCAAGGGAACCGGGAATATGGAGATTCACATTGACCGCGAGATGGCGGAGCGGCGCATTTACCCGGCGATTCACTTGCAGAAAACCGGGACGCGGAAGGACGAGCTCTTGTATCACCCCGATGAGTTTCGCCGCGTCAGCGCGATCCGCCGCCAGCTGGCGCAGTTGCCGGCGGGCGAGGCCATGGAGGTTCTCATCAAGCACCTCAAGGCCACTCCGGGCAATGCGGAGCTCCTCCTCACGGGGCTGCGCTGAGCGCGCCGCTCTTGGAAAAGCCCGGTCGCGACCGCGCGTTTTCTGCCTTCACCCTTTTTTTAATTTAGCTTTTTCCCCCGATTTCCGGTGCCTGATTCCCTTCTTTCCAAGTCCTACATTGCCACGCCCGAAGCGCTGGCGGCCCTGCTTTCGCGCATTCCCTCTGGTCCCGGGGTGCGCTGCGCCATCGATACGGAGGCTGACAGTTTGCACAGCTACAAAGAGAAGCTCTGCTTGATTCAATTGGCCTGCGGGGAGGAGAAAGTGATCATCGATCCCCTGAGCATCCCGGATTTGTCGCCGCTGGTGCAGTGGCTTCAGGAAGTGGAGATTTGGATGCACGGGGCGGATTTCGACATGACCTTGATGCGGCGCACCTTTGATGTCATCCCCGAGCGGATTTTCGATACCCAGGCGGCGGCGCGGCTTTGCGGGGAAAAGCAGTTTGGCTTGGCGCACCTGGTGGAGTCGAATTTCGGCGTGGTGCTTTCGAAAGCGTCGCAGCGGGCCGACTGGGGGAAGCGTCCGCTCACGGACAAGATGATCGAGTATGCGCTCAACGATGTGCACTTTATCTTGGAATTGGCGGACCGCTTTGTCGCCACATTGCGTCAACTCGGGCGGGAGGAGTGGTTTTTAGAAACCTGCCGCGATGCCCGCGAGACCGTGCTGCGGCGTCCGCTGGCGGATCCGGACCAGCAATGGCGCCTCTCCGGCAGCGGCAAGCTGCGGTCCTGCGGGCTCAATTATCTCCGGGCGCTCTGGCACTGGCGCGATGCCGAGGCGCAGCGCCTCGACCGGCCGCCCTTCAAGGTGGCGGGCAACGTGGATTTGCTCAGCTGGGCGGAAGCCTTGGAGAGCGGAGGCAACGCCGAACTCAACTCCCGTTTCCCCCCGCCGATTCACCGCCGCTTTCACAAAGCAGTGCGCGACGCCCGAGAGGCCGAGCATGCAACCTGGCCGCAGCGGCCTCCGCGGGTGCGCCAAGACCGCAATCCCGAGGCCGAAAAGCAATTCGAGGCCTTGAAGGAAAAGCGTGACCACTTGGGCCGCCAACTCGACATTGATCCCTCGCTGATCGGGTCGCGGGCGTCGCTGGAGGCGATTTGCTTCGAGCCTAGCCGCGCCGAGGAACTCTTCCTCGACTGGCAGCGCCAGGTTCTCAGCCTTTGAGGGGGCCAGAAGGCGCTATCTTGAGGTGGGGAATGTTTAGGCTTCATTTTTGGGCTCCTGGGGCATAAAAATGATCTTAATCGCTGCGGTCGACGCTCCTTGAGAAGCTGTTGGCGACTCATTTTACCTCCTTGGCCTGTGAACGCACCCTTCCTCATCCCCTGTTCC
>CALQKQ020000043.1 GCA_943331195.2 Akkermansia muciniphila
CGCTTCCTCGTAGCCGGAGGTGCCGTTGATCTGGCCGGCGAAGTAGAGGCCTTCGATCTTTTTGGTTTCCAGTGTCGGCCTGAGCTGGGTCGGCGGGCCGTAATCATACTCCACGGCGTAGCCCGGGCGGATGATCTCCGCCTGCTCCAGGGCCGGAATCGACCGGATGAAGGCGTGCTGCACCTCGTAGGGCAGGGACGTCGACACCCCGTTGATGTAGTATTCGTTCGAGTGCCGCCCCTCCGGTTCCAGAAAGAGCTGGTGCGATTCCTTGTCGGCGAAGCGGACCACCTTGTCCTCAATGCTCGGGCAGTAGCGCGGCCCCACCCCCTCGATGACCCCGGCGTACATCGGCGAGAGGTGGAGGTTTTCCCGGATGATCTGGTGCGTTTGGGGCACCGTGTGGGTGATCCAGCAGGGCATTTGTTCCACGTGGAACGCCGGGTCGGACCAGCGATTCAGGGTGAAGAGTTCGCCGGGGGCTTGCCCGATGGTGTCGGCCATGTAGGAAAAGAGCGGCGGCGGGCTGTCGCCTTCCTGCCGCTCGCAGCGGGAGAAGTCGAGGGAGCGGCCGTTGAGCCGACAGGGGGTGCCGGTTTTGAAGCGCTCCACCTGAAAGCCGAGCGCTTTGAGGGAATCGCTTACCGTGGACATGGCGTCGCCCATGCGCCCGCCCGCCGCTTGGCGCAGCCCGACGTGGAGGAGGCCGCGCATGAAGGTGCCCGCCGAGATGATCAAAGCGCGGCAGCGGAAGTGGAGCCCGAGGTTGGTGCGCAGGCCCACGGCGCGATCGCCCTCCACCAGGATTTCGGCGACGTTGCCCTGGTGCAATTCCAAGTTGGGGGCGTTTTCCAAGATCCACTTCATGCGGAACTGGTAGGCCTTCTTGTCGGCCTGGGCGCGGGGGGAGCGCACGCTGGGTCCCTTGGTGGCGTTGAGGAGGCGGAACTGGATGCCGGTGGCGTCGGTGTTCAAGCCCATGGCCCCTCCCAGGGCGTCGATTTCGCGCACCATGTTGCCCTTGGCCAGGCCGCCGATGGCGGGGTTGCACGACATCTGGGCGATGGTGTCCAAGTTCTGCGTGAGCAGCGCGGTGCGGCAACCCAGGCGGGCGGCGGCGAGGGCGGCCTCGACCCCGGCGTGGCCGGCGCCGACGACCAGGACATCGTAGTGGGTGGGGTAGGTGAAATCGGAGGGCATGGGTTGGGGGAAGGGAAAGGCGGGCGCGGCGCCCGGGGGCCACGGTAGCACAGGGCGCAAGTGTTCCACGTGGAACTTCCTCAAGCCCATCGGGCGGCGCGGCGAGGAAGGGGCCGAGGGGCCTCTGGGAGAAACGCTTAGGGTTCGCCCAGGGCGACGGCCTGGAAGGCGGCGATGGCGGCGCCGGGGTCGTCGGCGCGCATCAAGCTTTCGCCCACGAGAATGCCATTGGCGCCGGCGGCGAAGACTTGGCGGGCGTCGGCGGGCGTTTTGATGCCGCTCTCGCTGATGAAGAGGAGACCGGGGGGAATTTCTTCGCTGAGTTTTTCGGAGGTAGCGAGGTCGACGGTGAAGGTTTTAAGGTTGCGGTTGTTGACGCCAATGATGCAGGCCTCGGTGTCGAGGGCGCGCTCGAGTTCGGCGGCGTCGTGCACCTCCACTAGCACATCGAGCTGGCATTTCTCTGCAACTGCCAGAAGGTGAATGAGTTCAGCCTGGGTTAGGGCGGCGACAATCAGGAGGATGGCGTCGGCACCGGCCACGGCGGACTCGTAGATTTGGATTTCGTCGACGATGAAGTCTTTGCGCAGGAGGGGGATGGTGGTTTCGCTGCGGATGCGGGCGAGGTAGCTGAGGTGCCCTTGGAAGTAGGTTTCGTCGGTGAGCACGGAAATGGCATTGGCGCCGCCGTCTTCGTAGCATTTGGCCATGAGGACGGGTTCGAAGTGTTCCATGATGACGCCAACGCTGGGGGAAGCCTTTTTGACTTCGGCGATGACGGCTAGTTCCTCGGGGCCGAGGTCGAGGGCGCGGAAGAAGGAGCGGAAGTCGTTGCGCTCCAGGGCGGCGAGGCGCAGGGCTTCGGCGCGGGGGCGGAGTTTCTCTACTTCGAGCCGTTTGGTGGCGATGATCTGGTCGAGTTTGTTCATGGGAAAGGGTTTGGGTGGCAAGAGGGCGCGGCCTGGGGCGAAGGGAAACCGGGATTTGTCGGGGGCGGCGGGGAAAAACGAAAGAAAGTGAAAAAGCGACTTGCGGAAAGAGGAAAATAGTCAATACTCATCCCCTGCCGCCGAGAGGACTTTCCTCCGGGGTTTGCGGGCGTAGCTCAGGGGTAGAGCGCAACCTTGCCAAGGTTGATGTCGGGCGTTCGAATCGCCTCGCCCGCTCCATTTTCCACTTCCGGAAAATGGGGCGGCCCTTCCGCCACCGCGCGCCGCTGATCCGCTGGCGCTCACCGAATCCTCCCGCTCCCGCCTTGCCACTCCCGAGCGGACTGCTTACCTGGCCCATGCGCTTTTTCATCACCGGCACGGACACGGATTCCGGCAAAACCTACGTCGCCACCCTCCTGCTGCGCGCCCTGCTGGCCGCCGATCGCACCGCCGTGGGATTCAAGCCGGTCTGCTGCGGCGACCGCGGCGACGTGCACGCCCTGCGCAGCGCGGGCAGCCCCGGGCCCAGCGCCGAGGAACTCAATCCCGTCTTTTTCCCCCAACCCCTCGCCCCGCTCGTGGCCAGCTGGATGGCCAACGTGCCCTTTGACTTCCCCGCCATCCTGGCCGCCTGGGAAGCCCTCGCGGCGCGCTACGAACACATTGTCGTCGAAGGCGCCGGCGGCTGGGAGGTCCCCGTGACCCCCCGCCAAACCATGGCCGATGTCGCCGCCGCCCTGGGCCTGCCCATCCTCCTGGTGGCCAACAATCGGCTCGGTGCCCTCAACCACACCCTCTTAACGGTGCGCGCCATCCAATCCCGCGGCCTGCGCTGCGCCGCCATCGTGCTCAATTACCCCCACGACGAACGCGATAGCGCCAGCATTTCCAACCCCGCCGCGCTGCGCGAGATTTTTCCGGACATCCCCCTCATCGAGGTGATGCATGGGGAAACCGAGGTCGACTTGGCGGATTTCCCGCTGGATTGAGGCCGCGCGCTTCCCAGAGATTGCCCCATGATTCAGCCCGACGAAACCGCCGCCCCCGAGGCCCTCCCCGCCTCCGGCTTGATCGACCTCGCCACCGATCATTTTTTTATGGGCGAAGCCCTCCGCCTGGCGCGCCAGGCCTATCACAAAGCTGAGGTGCCGGTGGGCGCGGTGATCGTCCGGGAAGGGCAAATCATTGCGCGTTCCTACAACCAAGTGGAAACGCTGAAGGACGCCACCGCCCACGCCGAGATGCTAGCCTTGACCCAAGCGGAAAGCGCCCAGGAAGACTGGCGCCTTACGGATTGCGACCTCTACGTCACCAAGGAACCCTGCCCGATGTGCGCCGGGGCCATGGTGCACTGCCGCCTCCGGCGAGTCATCTTCGGCTGCCCTGACGCCAAGGGCGGAGCGGCGGGCGGCTTCATCAACTTGTTGCAGACCGCCAATTTAAATCACCGCAGCGAAGTCACCGCAGGCGTGCGCGGCGCGGAGTGCCTCGGCCTGCTCCAATCCTTTTTCGCGGAGCGCCGCAGCGCCAAGAAGGAGTGAGGGCTCCTGGCGCGCCCCGCGTTTCTTCCAGTGACAAAGCGCCAGCGCCGTCTAGGGTCGGCCCACCATGGAATGGATCAGCAACCCCCAAATCTGGATTAGTCTTTGTACCTTGACCCTGCTCGAGATCGTTCTCGGCATCGACAACATCATTTTCATCTCCATTCTCAGTGGCAAGCTCCCTCCCGAGCAACAGGCTAGGGCGCGCAAGCTGGGCCTCGCCCTCGCCCTCATTACCCGCATCCTCCTCCTCATGAGCCTAGCCTGGGTGATGCGCCTGGACCAACCTTTTCTCCAGGCCCACATCCTCGGCTTTTCCCTCGCCGTCTCCGGCAAGGACCTGATCCTCCTCCTCGGCGGCCTCTTCCTGATTTGGAAGAGCGTGCACGAAATTCACGAAAAACTGGAAGGCGAAGACGGCGAGAAAACCGCAGCCCTAGCGCCTTCCTTCAAAAGCGTTATCGTGCAGATCCTCCTCCTCGACATTGTCTTCTCCTTGGATTCGGTCATCACCGCCGTGGGCATGGTGCAGGAAATCGGGGTCATGATCGCGGCGGTGATTGCGGCCATGATCGTGATGCTCATCTTCGTCAATCAGATCAGCGAATTCGTGAACCGCCACCCGACCATCAAAGTGTTGGCCCTCAGTTTCTTGATTTTGATCGGCACCATGCTGGTGGCGGAGGGCTTCCACCAGCACATCAACAAGGGCTATATCTACTTCGCCATGGCCTTCGCGGCCCTCGTCGAAGGCGTCAATATCCGGGTGCGCCACAAGGCCGCGCATCGCGTCGAACTCAACCAGCCCTACCGCTGAAAGCGCCCGGCACAACCCATTCAGCCCCACTCCTCTTATGTTGCATCAACTCATGGAATCGGTCGCCTCATGGTGTATGCACCTCGTCAATGACTGGGGCTACTTGGGCGTGGTCATTCTCATGGCCATGGAAAGCTCCATCTTCCCCGTGCCCAGCGAAGTGGTGATCCCGCCCGCCGCCATCCTGGCCGCCTCCCAAGGCACCATGACCCTAACGGGAGTTGTTTTGGCGGGCACCTTCGGTTCGTGGTTGGGATCCGCCATCACCTATGGCGTGGCGCGCGCCTTGGGGCGGCCCTTCATCGAAAAATTCGGCAAATACTTTGGGGCCAGCCTAGCTAAACTTGAGCGCGCGGAGCACTTCATGCACCGCTACGAAAGCGGCGGCCTCTTCTTTGCGCGCCTCATGCCGGTGCTGCGCCATCTCATTTCCATTCCTGCGGGCATCATCGGCATGCCCTTCCTCAAATTCAGCCTCCTCACCACGGCGGGGGCGGCCATCTGGTGCTCGGTGTTAGCGTGGTTAGGGGCCAAGGTGGGCGCGCGCCTCCAAGCCGCCGGCCAGGACCCCCTGCAAGACGCCACCGCCCTCATCGATGCCGTGAAGCACGAGTCTCTCACCATCATCGTCGTGATCTTCGCCGTGGCCCTGCTCTATTTTCTCATGCTCAAGCTCACCGCGCCCCGGCCCCCCGCCTGAGCCCGGGCCACGATTGACACCTCGGCGCGGGGCGGCAACGTGCCCTGATGCGCATACTCTCAGGACTCCAACCCTCCGGCCGCCTCCATCTGGGAAACTACTTCGGCATGATGCAGCCAGCCTTGCAGCTGCAGCACCAGGGCGACGCCTTTTATTTCATCGCCGACTATCATTCGCTCACCAGTCTGCACGACCCCGCCATGCTGCGGCAGCACTCCTGGGATTTGGCGCTCGATTTCCTAGCCTGTGGGCTGGATCCGGCCAAGGCGACGTTCTTCCGCCAGAGCGACGTTCCCGAGGTCTGCGAGCTGGCTTGGCTCCTCAGCACGGTGACGCCCATGGGCTTGCTGGAGCGCTGCCATTCCTATAAAGACAAGGTGGCGCGCGGCGTCGATGCCTCCCACGGCCTGTTCGCTTATCCCGTCCTCATGGCCGCCGACATTTTGATTTACGACAGCGATGTCGTCCCCGTCGGCAAGGATCAAAAGCAGCACGTCGAGGTCACCCGCGACATCGCTAAGACGGTGAATCACCTCTACGGCGAAGTCCTCAAAATCCCCGAGCCGCGCATCCAAGAAGCTACCGCCGTGGTCCCTGGCGTCGACGGCCAAAAGATGAGCAAAAGCTATGGCAATATCCTAGCGATTTTTGAGGAGGAGAAGGCTCTTAAGAAAAAGGTCATGGCCATTCAGACCGATTCCACCGCCATCGAATTGCCCAAGGATCCTGACACTTCTTTGATCATGACGCTTTACAAGCTAGTGGCCGATCCCGCCGCCGTGGCCGCGATGGAGGCCGCCTTCCGCGCTGGAGGCACCGGCTATGGCGACTTCAAAAAGCGCCTCTTCGAAGCCATCTGGACGCAATTCGAGGAACCCCGCCGCCGCCGCGCCGCCTTGGCCGACGATCCCGCCTACGTCCGCCAAGTCCTTCAAGACGGCGCCGAGCGCGCCCGGGGCGTGGCCCAACTTACCCTCGACCGAGTGCGCCGCGCCATGGGCCTGGGGCCGCTCTAGCCAAGTCGCGCTAGGAAGCTCCCCCGTGCCCGCCGGGCCCGCGCCCGCAGGCCGCCCTTGTCCGGCAGCCGCGCCTCGGCAATGCTGCGCCATGAACATGGAAGTTTCCTCGGCAGCCTTTGGGGTGGGCACCCTCGCCTTGATCAACGCCGGCCTCGCCGAACAGAAGGGGCGCAGCCGCCTGATTTGGTTTCTCGTTTCCCTGATCACGGGCCCGCTCGCGACCTTTCTCATCGTGGTGCTCGACCGCGTCGACGCGCGGCGCCTGTAGGAGAAGGTTAGGGTTTGGCTGCGGGTTGACCCGCCGCCTTCCAGGCCGGCCAGCCGCCGCGCAGGATGAGCCATTCCCGATCGCCCAGGGGGGTTTGGCGCAAGCGGTCGCGCACTTCGCGGCTAGCGGCGCACTGCTGCCCATCGCAGTAAATGATCGCGGCCGCCCCCTCCGGCGCTTCGCTGAGGGCGGGAAAAGCTTCGATCAAGAGATTTTCCCAATCCGCGACATTGAGCGAAAGGGCACCGGGAATGTGGCCGAGGGCGAATTCCCGGCTGGCGCGGGCATCCAGCCAAATCACCGGCCCCGCTGCGGCGCGGGCGAGCGCTTCCGCGACCGAAATTTCCCCCGGCCCCGCTTCCTCCTGGGTAAGGTACCATTCCGGGCGCTGCGGGTGGAACCGCCCCGCCAAGGCTGCCGCTGCGGCCGTCAGCGCAAGAATCGCGGCGATCTGAAGCAGGAGGCGCGGGATCATAAGAGTGTGCTCAAACCAAAAAAGCCTCCGCCAAGCCAACCGCGCTCAGGAGAGGGTGATATCCTTCACTTGCCCGGAACGGCGGCCGGGGCGGCGGGCTTCTTGTCGGTGATGTTGAAAAAGACCAGGCGCTTCTGGTACCGCGAGAATTTGCTATCGGTTTCCACCCTCACCAAGCCTAGCACCTTAGCTTCCGTGCTGCTCGGAGTCACGCTGATCTCGTACTCTTTCCCCGGGCTGATCTCGCGAATCGACGTCTTCATGACCTCGCGGGACGGCACCGCCGCCTTGATCACGACCGGGTCCTCTCCGAGCACCTTGATGTTCACGGTTTTAGCCACGGCCGCTTCGCCGACCTGCCAAATCAACTGCGCCGGCGCGATCTGGAACAGCCCGGGGATGCTCAGCTTCAAGACCAAGCGCGACTCCGCTTGCGCCGCATCATCGGTGGTGACCACGACCTCCTTGCTGAGCTCGCCCTCAAAGCCCCCAACCTCGAACGCGGTGTCGATGACGCCCGACTCGCCCGGCTGAAATTCCATCTTCCCATCCGCCGTCTCCGCCCGCACGCAGCTACAAAACGTCCGGATGTCGGTGATCTTGACCGGCCGATTCCCCGTGACCTTGAAGGCGAAGCGGGCCGCGATTTCCCCGTCCTCAATCTTGACCGACACGTTCTGCACCGGCTGTTCAAATTCCAAGCCAGCCTGCGCCCAAGAAGCTGCCGCCAGACTGGCAGCGAGGAGGAAATTCCGCACGTTCATGGCTTCATCATAAGCCTTCCCGCTCGCAGCACAAGATCAGAGCGGGCACCGCCGCCGCCGCCCTACCGCCTCACACCTCCTGGCGCTTGGTCGGGCTGTTGCCCCCCTCCTTGCCCTTTTCCTTTTCCCGGGCGGCCTCGCCGGGCTCGGCCTTGACCTTGAGCAGGCGCACCAAACGCTCCGTCATCCGCTCCGGCGTCAGGCCCTGAATCAAGTCCCCTTCCACGCTGAGCGAAATGTGCCCGGTCTCCTCCGACACAATCACCGCGATGGCATCGGTCTGCTCGGTGATGCCCATGGCGGCGCGGTGGCGCAGCCCGACGCTGCGGTCTTGGATTTCCCGCTGGCTGATGGGGAAAACGCAGCCCGCTCCCACGATGCGGCCCGAGCGCAAAATCATCCCGCCATCGTGCAGCGCCGTTTTGGGGTGAAAAATCGTCAGGGTTAGCTCGGGCGAAAAGCTGGCGTCGATCTCGACCCCCGTTTCTAAATAGGTCTCCAACTCCATGCCGCGCTCAAAGGCGAAGAGGGCCCCAAAGCGCTTCGCCGAAAGGTCGCGCACCGCCTCTTCCAGCGCTTCGAGCAATTCCATGTTCTCCCGCGCCCCCGAAAAAAGCCGGTGGCTGCCCAAGCTGACAAAACTCCGCCGCATCTCCGGCTGAAAGATCACCACTAACGTCACCCCCACAAAAAAGGCAAAGGTGCGCACTAACTCTAACTTGAACGCATGCGCCAGCAGCACCAGCGCCAGCACCATGAGCAACACCGCCGGCAACAGCCGCGCCCCCGTGCTCTTCCGCAGGAACCACCAGGCATAGAGCAGCGCCCCTCCCATGAGGATCACCTCGAGAAAGTCGCGCCAATGTTGATGAAAAAAGAAACCCATGCGCCTGAGGCGAAAAGCTAAACCAGGGATGCCCACTCCGCCAGCGGGAAGTCAGGAAACGCAAAGCATTTGCCCTTGAGGGCAGGTCAGTTTAAGTTAGCAAAGTGAAGGGTCGCCCCGCGCCCGATTCCTGCTCTCCCCCCCGGCAAGCGCCCTCCCCGCCGCCGCCGCCCGCTGGCGGCAAAACCGTCCGACCACTCGCACTTTCCCTTTTCTATTCCCGAAAACCTGCCCTTTTGACCCTGCATGAACATCCACGAGTACCAAGCCAAGGAACTTTTCCAAAAATACCACGTCCCCACCCCCAGTGGGTCGGTCGCCGCCACCCCCGCCGAGGCCCGCGCCGCCGCCGAAGCCCTCGCAGGCAAGACCATCGTCGTCAAAGCCCAGATCCACGCGGGCGGCCGCGGCAAGGGAGTCTTCAAAAACGGCTTCAAGGGCGGCGTCCACCTCGCCTCCTCCCCCGAGCAGGCCGCCGACTTCGCCAACTCCATGCTCGGCCAAATCCTGGTGACGCATCAGACCGGCGAGGCCGGGAAGTTAGTCAGCAAGGTCCTCATCGCCGAAGGCGTCGACATCAAAAAAGAATACTACCTCGCCATCCTGATGGATCGCGAAACCATGGCCCCGGTCATCATCGCCAGCACCGAAGGCGGCGTCGACATTGAGCACGTCGCCGAGCACACCCCCGAAAAGATCATCCACCTCGGAGTCCATCCTCTAGCCGGTCTTCAGCCCTATCAAATTCGCACCCTAGCCTCCCAATTGGGCTTCAAGGGCGACCAGGCCAAGCAGTTCGGCGTCCTCCTCGCTAACGTCTATAAGCTTTTCCTCGGCGCCGACTGCTCCCAAGTGGAAATCAATCCCCTGGTGGAAACCCCGGACGGGCGCATCCTCGCGCTCGACGCGAAATTCAACTTCGACGACAACGCCCTCTACCGCCATCCCGAGATCGTGGCCATGCGCGACACTTCCGAGGAAGACCCCCGCGAAGTGGCGGCTTCGGAATACAATCTCAACTACATCGGCCTCGATGGGGACATCGCCTGTCTCGTCAACGGCGCCGGCTTGGCCATGGCCACCATGGACATCATCCAACACTTCGGCGGCAACCCCGCTAACTTCCTCGACGTCGGGGGCGGCGCTTCCAAGGAACAAGTCATCGCCGCTTTCAAGATCATCCTCGGGGACGCCAACGTGAAAGGCATTCTCGTCAATATCTTCGGCGGCATCATGGACTGCAACATCATCGCCGAAGGCATCGTCGCCGCCGCCCGCGAGGTCGGCCTAACGCTGCCCTTGGTGGTCCGCCTGGAGGGCAACAACGTCGCCGCTGGCCTCGCCACCCTGAATGCCTCCGGCCTCCAGATCACCTCCGCTACCACCATGGCCGAAGGCGCGCAGAAAATCGTCGCGGAGGTCAAGGCGGCCGCCTAACCCACGCTCGGCTTCTCTTCCGCAAGTCCTCCGCTCCTCCATTCACTTCCCGATCCCATGTCTATTTTAGTCAACGAAAACACCCGCATCCTCGTCCAAGGCATCACTGGCAGTTTCGGCGCCCGCCATGCCCAGCTCAGTCTCGACTACGGCACCAAACTCGTCGCCGGCGTCACCCCCGGCAAGGGCGGCCAGGTCTTCGAACACAACGGCCACAAGGTTCCCATCTTTGACACCGTCGAAGAAGCGGCCCGCCAAACCGGGGCCACGGTCTCCTGCATTTTCGTGCCGCCCGCCTTCGCCGGCGACGCCATTCTCGAAGGCGTCGGCGCCGGCTTGGACCTCGCCGTCTGCATCACCGAAGGCATCCCGGTGATGGACATGATGCGCGTCCGCGCCGCCATGGAAGGCAGCCGCACCCGCCTCATTGGCCCTAACTGTCCTGGCTTGGTCACCCCCGGCACCGGCAAGGACTCCCACGGCGGCTGCCGCATCGGCATCGCCCCAGGCTACATCCACAAGCGCGGCAGCATCGGCGTGGTCTCCCGCTCCGGAACCCTAACCTACGAAGCGGTCTGGCAACTCACCTCCCGCGGCCTCGGCCAAAGCACCTGCGTCGGCATCGGCGGCGATCCGATCAACGGCACCAACCACCTCGACGTCATCAAGATGTTCAATGAGGATCCCGAAACCGAAGGCATCATCATGATTGGAGAAATCGGCGGCACCAACGAAGAACAAGCCGCCGAGTGGGTCAAAGCCCACTGCCGCAAGCCCATGGCCGGCTTCATCGCCGGAGCCACCGCCCCTCCCGGCCGCCGCATGGGCCACGCCGGCGCCATCGTCTCCGGAGGCAAAGGCACCGCCGCCGCCAAACAAGCCGCCATGGAAGAGGCCGGCATCGAAATCGCCGCCACGCCCTCGGACATGGCCGACGCCCTGATCCGCGCGATGAAGCGCTAGGGCCACGCTCGCGCCGCCCCCTCCGCTTCCGCGGGCGGGGCGGCCCGGGCCTCCCCATCCTGCCACCTCCCGCCGCCCGCCCCACCGATGACCCGCGCCTGCTCCGCTCTCTTCGCCTGCTTTCTCATCGGCCTCGCTCCGGCGGCAGACCCTCCCGCCGCCGCCGCCGCCGGGTGGATTCCCTTGTTCAACGGGCGCAACCTCGAGGGCTGGACCATCAAAATCGCCAAGCACCCCCTCGGCGAAAATGCGCTCAACACCTTTCGCGTCGAGGACGGCATCATCAAGGTCAGCTACGACGACTATCCCAAGTTCGATAGCCGATTCGGCCATCTCTTCACGAACATCGCCTATTCCCACTACATCCTGCGGCTAGACTATCGCTTCACCGGCCACATGATGGCCGACGCCCCCAGCTATGTTAACTTGAACAGCGGGGTCATGATTCACGCGCAGTCCCCGCAGAGCATGGGCTTCGACCAAGGATTTCCCTGCAGCTTGGAAATGCAGTTCCTCGCCGATGAAGGCCTCGGCCCCCGCGCCACCGCTAACCTTTGTACCCCAGGCACCAACATCCACCTCGGTGGCAAGTTAGTGACCCAGCACATCATCAGCTCCAGCGCTCCCACTTTCCCCCCCGCGCAATGGGTTAGCGCCGAAGTGGAAGTCCACGGCTACGATGAAATCATCCACCGCATCAACGGCATCGAGGTCCTCCGCTACCAGGGCCCCGAACTCGACCCCAAAAACGACAACGCCCCTGCCACCCCCCTCCTCGAAGCGGGCAGCCCGCTCGGGCTCCGCTTTGGCCACATCGCCCTCCAGGCCGAGGGCCAGCCGGTTTGGTTCCGCAACATCGCCTTGAAGTCGCTCGAAAAACCCTAGCGTCTTCGCCGAGGTCAGGCCACTACTTCCAAAATGGGCTTTCCGCTCGAAATCATGATCGGGCGGCCCTGGGCATCCAACACTTCGCTGCGCGGGTCGATGCCCATCAAGTAGTAAATGGTCGCGGCGACGTCGTCGGGGGTGACCGCATCCGCAGCGGGGTGGCTGCCGGTCTCGTCGCTGGCCCCGTGGACAAAGCCCCGCTTGGTGCCCCCGCCCGCTAACAAGACCGTGTAGCAGTGCGGCCAATGGTCCCGGCTGCTGTTGGCATTGATCTTAGGGGTGCGCCCGAATTCCCCCATCCACACCACCAGGGTTTCATCGAGCAAACCGCGCTGCTCTAAGTCGAGCAGGAGGGTCGGCAGGGTCTGCTCGGTAATGGGCAGATGGTATTTCTCAATGATGGGATACATCCGGGTGTTGTTAAACCCATGGGTGTCCCAGCCGCCGCCGTCGGTCTTTTGTCCGCCGATGCTGTCGCTGAAATAACATGTCGTGAAGCGCACGCCGCTCTCGGCGAGGCGTCGCGCCAGCAGGCAGCCCTGACCGTAGGTGGTGCGGCCATAGGCTTCGCGGATGTTCTCCGGCTCCGCCGCGATATTGAAGGCCTCGCGAATGCGCGGGCTGTGCAACATCCCGAGCGCCTTGCTGTAGTAGTCGTCCAGCCCTCGGGCCTCCGCGCTGAAATCCATCAGGCGCGCTTGTTGGTCGATGAATTGCTGCAGCCCCCGGCGATGCTGCAGGCGATCAATCCCCAGTCCTTCCGGCAGGCTGAATTGCGGCAGGCTAAAGCTTGGATCGTTAGGGTCGGAGGGAACGTAGAGGGGGTCGTGCCGCTTCCCCAGAAAGCTAGCGAACTGCCCTGGGGTGGGGCTACCATCCGCGATGATGTGCGGATAGGACACATAGCTGGGCATGGCCGGGTCGCGCTGCGCGATCAACTTATCGGCGACGGAGCCGTAGCCGGGAAAAAGCTCGATGGATTCGCGGAGGCGCTGGTCGTCGCTCGGTGGCGCCTTGCCTGTTAGGGCGTAGTAACCTGCCGAATTGTGATTCGACATGGTGTGGTGCACGCTGCGGATCAGGCTCACCTTGTCCATCACGGCGGCGGTTTTGGGCAAGCGGTCGTTCACCAAGATATCGGGGCAGGACGAAGCCATGGGGCGGTGGGGACCGCGATAGGATTCCTCGGCCTGCGGCTTCATGTCGAAGGTTTCGAGGTGGCTCGGTCCGCCCCACTGGAAGAGGAAGATGACGCTTTTGGCCCGGACGGGCAGCTTGGGGCCGGTGTATTGGCTAGAAGCCTGCAACAGTTTGGGCAGGGAAAGGCCGAGCAGGCCGAGCGAGCCCGCGCTCAGCATGGTGCGGCGCGTTAGGAGGGGCGAGCGATCAAAGGGGGAGCGAGCGAACATGGCGGGGCAGGGGCTCAGGGCTTAGTGGCGCAGGAGGAATTCCTTGGCGTTGAGGAGACTCCACGCGAGGTCTTCCAGGGCGGCGCGGCGTTGTGAGGGATCTGCTAGGAGCGGGGCCAGGTGCTGCTCCTCCACGGCGGAGGGCGGGCGGCTCAAGGTGCGCCAATAGAGGTCGCGCACGGCATCGGCGGGGTCGAGAAAAGGATCGGCTAGGGCGGCGAGGTGGTTGTCGGCGGCGGCGATGGCGGCGGCGATGCCTGGTCCGCTGGTGAGAGTGAAGACTTGGGAGAGGGAGCTCTCATCGCTGCGCTCGCAGCCGCAGGTGGTGGTGCGGGGGGACTTGCCGAACTGCTTGAGAAAGCGGTCGCTCTCGGTCGGTTTGGGGCTGCGGGCACCAAACCTA
>CALQKQ020000044.1 GCA_943331195.2 Akkermansia muciniphila
AATGGAAGTGATTGTCCATGATGCAAAACGTCAGCACCTCCACCCCCAAAACATCCTCATAAGCCCGCACCAGCTTGAGCAGCATCTCCTTCCCTTCCTCGTCGAGCAGATACTTCCGATCGTAAATCCGATTCACCACGTGAAAACACCCCGCCTGGGATCCATCAAAAAGAAAAGCACGCGCAGGCATCGGAGATAGGGGGTCAGAGGCTTCCCCAAAAATAACCTGCCTAAACCAAAAATCCAGAGGTTTCTCTCTCAAATTACCTGGTAATTTGCTAGGTGGCCGGACGGACACCGTTCTTTGGCCCCGCGCCGGTTCTTTGCTGGGAATTTGCTTTCAACCCGCCTCAGGCTGTCGCGAATGTTGAGTCAACCACCCCCTCCTGAAAAAACCTCCGGTGTCATTTTAATCTGAGTCATCGCGAGCCGCTTGAGCGCGGGCGACACGCCAGTAGGTGCAGCCCCGGGTGACGTAGATAGTTAGCCCCAAAGGGCGTTGGCATGGCCAGGGCCGGCACCGAGGTCGGTTTAAAAAACCCGAAGAACTCCCCACCGCCCAGCAGATTCCGGCCGCGAGGGGATGCCCCAGCGCGCGACCGAGGAAACTGCCTGGCCTGTTGCCACAGGCGCTCGCCCTCCTTGGACTTGCGTTTTGAACGAAGACAAGTTCCTTGGCACCATTGGCTCTGGCTGCCGCAACCCCGGCCAACCCCATCACCCCTTTCCGCGCTCAAACCCACCTCCCCCATTCTTCAACATGGCCGACGCCGCATTTGTATTTCCTTGGAAGCAAGCTTTCGCCGTGACCGCAAAACTGAAAAGTCTTCCGCTGAGCACGCGAGAAAAAGGGATCACGTTGGTGGGCCGACATGCGGTCAAGCGGATGTGGCGGGAGAGCCAAACGGTTCTCATGGGCAAAGTGCAAGGCTCCTATTTATACACCCAGACCATTCGCTTTCATGGCAATAAAATAGCCGCCGCCACCTGCTCCTGCCCCGTGGGATCCTCCTGCAAGCATGTCGCCGCCTTGTTGTTTATCGCCCAGGTAGATTGGAAAGGCCCGGGCAAGGACGTGGATGGCATCGACATCGACTATGTAGGCGATGACGACCTAGACGAAGGCGATGACAACGTAGCAGCCGATGCGCCTGACTCCCCCCCGCCTGCGCTTTCATCCCCCGCAAAAACCCGCAAGACTAGCAAAAAAGCGGCACCATCCCCCAGCCCAACCGCCGCCGCGCCAGAGCCCATCAGACTAGCCCAAATCATTGCCCGAAATCTCGGACGCAGTCTGGACGGTAGAGAAAAACAGCGCTGTAATGCCATTGAGGATCTTTTCAAAAATGACACCCCCCAAGTCAACGTAGACATGCTGCTGGTCCTCGCCGGCCGTCCTCCAACTTACCGCTATACCTATGACCCACCCTTAACGCTCTGGCCGCGCCATCGCCCACCCTCCAACGCCATCGAGGCCTTTTACTACGTCGCCTATGCCTTCAAGAAAACCGGCCATATCTCCCCCGACTCCCTCTTCGCCGCCGTGCCCTGGGCAGAAGTGCAGATCCTCGTGGCTCCCTGGCAACGCGAAGAATCCATCAACCACTGGCAAAAACAGTTGTCAGCATTCAACCAGGCCCCCGTCTCCCTAACCCCTCCCTCCCCTTCTTTCCGCCTCCGCCTCACCCCTCTCGGAGCCCAAATCGAATGGCGACCAGCCTCCGCCTCCCTCTGGCTCGCCATCAAAGTCACCGCGCTTCGCCAATACGCCAACGTCGCCCACGGCCAGGACCGCGACGCCGAATTCATCGAAATCGACGACGATGCCGCCAACTTCCTCCGCGCCACCTGTCCCCGCGAGGTCTACCAAGCCAAAAACTTTCTCGAAAAAGATAGCCCTCAGTTTACCGCCGCGCTCAACCGCCTCCTGCGCAACCCCACTCCCCACCATGCCGCCGTCGTCAATGAAGTCGGCCAGCCCATCGCCCCCTCCGATCAAACCGCCACCTGGATCCTCACCGGCCCGCATTTCCCAGTGCTCGATGCCGCCGCAACCCCCGAAGACCCCCCCGACACCGACCTCAACGGAGACTACACCATCTCCGTTCGCGGAGCCGACGGCCTAGCCATCCCCGACGTCATCAGTATCCTTCCCGGCCAACCGAATCTCGTCCTCACGACAAGCGAAATCCATCCCCTCGTCGGAGCTCCCCTTCCCAGCAGCCTGCTCCGCGTCGGCAGCAACATCCCCATCGCCGCCGTCGAGAGCCCCGCAGGCCTCGCCGCCCTCGACCGCCTCGGCATCCCCCATCCGCCCCGCGTCGCCCACCTCGTCAAAACGGTCAAAGTCGCCATCGTGGTCCGCTGCGCCTACCTAAGTCAAACCCCTAACGATATCTTTAAAGTCCAGGCAACCTCGACCTGCGGCGGCCTCTTCCCCGATGAAACTTGGCAATCCGGCACCTGGCGCCCCCTGCAGGCCCCTTCTAGCCAAGACGCCGCTCCGCCCACCACCAACACCCTCACCCGGCTCGACCGCTCCCTGCAACACCCCACCCACAGCTGGCTCACCCTCGCTAACTTACATCCGCCAGATTACTACTATGGCCGCGTCGAATATTGGTCAGAACGACACCTCAAAAAATCCGAAAAAATCTTTTTTCCTGACGAGTTTCTCGACTGGCTAGACCATCGCCCCGAAGGCATCGTCGTCGAACTGGATTCTGAATTGGCCTCTCTCCGCGACAAAGGTCAGGTCACCGGCCACTTTGCCCTCAACTTAGAACCAAGTGGCATCGACTGGTTTGACCTGCAGTTAAATCTCCAGCTTTCCGACATCGAACTGACGCCTCAAGACATCGAGCTCCTCATCAAAAACACCGGCTCCTGGGTCCGCCTCCCCAAACACGGTTGGCGCCGGCTCGAGTTCGACATCACCGAGGAAAACTGCCGCGAACTAGCTGATCTCGGACTCAGCCCCCGGGATCTCCACGCCCCGGAAACCCAGCGCCTTCACGTCCTCCAGTTGGCTCATCCCGCCTCCAGCAGCCTCCTCCCCGCCGAGACCGCCACGGAAGTGCGCCGCCGCGCCAGCGAACTCCGCACCTCCGTAGCCCCGGCTCTCCCTAGCGGAATCACCGCCACCCTTCGCCCTTATCAGCTAGAAGGATTCCATTTTTTAGCCTATCTTTCTACCAATCACTTCGGCGGCATCCTCGCCGACGACATGGGCCTAGGCAAAACCCTCCAAGCCCTCGCCTGGATCGCCTGGCTCCACGAATCAGACCAACTTGACGGCAAGCCCCTGCTCGTGGTCTGCCCCAAGTCCGTGCAAGACAACTGGACCTCCGAGGCCGCCAAATTCTACCCCGCCCTGCCCGTCCGCCAGTGGACCGGTGCCAGCGCCGGAGACCTCTCCCCCTTCAGCGGCCCCGCCCCCTCGCCGCCAGGCAAGACCCGCCGCAAAAAAACCGCCCCCGCAGGCCCGCCCCCCCTCCTCATTATCAATTACACCCAACTTCGTCTCCACGCCGACGCCATCTCCACCATCACCTGGTCCACCGTCATCCTCGACGAAGCCCAATACATCAAAAATCCCACCTCCATCACCGCCAAAACCGCCTTCGCCCTCAACCCCCGCCACCGCCTCGCCCTCAGCGGCACCCCCATCGAAAACCGCCTCCTCGACCTCTGGTCTATCATGGCTTTTGCCATGCCCGGCATCCTGGGAAATCGCGCCACCTTCGCCAAAAACTTTGGCGCCAAAGACGACCCCCTCGCCCGCCGCCGCCTCGGCGCTCGGGTCCGCCCCTTCTTGCTGCGCCGCACCAAAAAGGAAGTCGCCGCCGACCTCCCCGACCGCATCGAGGAAGACCTCATTTGCGAACTCGAAGGCCCCCAGCGGGACCACTACCTCGCCGAACTCAAGCACGCCCGCAGCACCCTCCTCAAGGCCAGCACCCCCGCCCAACTCGACAAACTCCGCTTTAATATCCTAACTTCCCTGCTGCGCCTGCGCCAAATCTGTTGCCACCCGGTGCTCACGGGCAAAGGCCTCCGCGATAGCAACAGCGCCAAACTGGAAACCCTCATGGAGCTCCTCGAGCCCCTCATCGAGGAAGGCCACAAAGTCCTCATCTTTTCCCAATTCGTCGAAATGCTCCGCCTCATCAGCGAACAGCTCGAAAGCCGCAGTTGGCCCCACTTGCTCCTCACCGGTGCCACCGAAGACCGCGGGGCCCTCGTCCGCTCCTTCCAAGAATCCGCAGGCGCCAATCTATTCCTCATCTCCCTCAAAGCCGGCGGCTCCGGTCTCAACCTCACCGCCGCTAGCTACGTCGTGCTCTTTGACCCCTGGTGGAATCCCGCCGTGGAAAACCAAGCCATCGACCGCACCCACCGCATCGGCCAGGTCAATAAAGTCATCGCCTACCGCCTCATCACCCGAGACACCATCGAGGAAAAAATCCGCCACCTCCAAAAAGCTAAATCGGACCTCGCCAGCGACATCCTCGGCGAAGAAACCTTCGCCAAAGCCCTCACCCTCGACGACTTCCAGTTCCTCTTAGGATCCTAGCTGAACACTCAGCCCCGGCCCTCAAGCGACCTCGTGGGCCAGCATCAGGCGCATCGGAACCATGTGCGAAAGGACAAATCCATTGCGCGCAAAAAAGCGCTGGGACTCGTCACTGACCCGGTCCGTTAACAAAGTGATGCGCTTGAAGTCCTTCTGCTCGGCAAAGCTTTTAACATGGTTGACCAAACGGGTGCCATAGCCTTGCCCGCGGTGCTCTAGCCGAATAATGACGTCCTCCATCAAAATGACAAATCCGCCCTCGGCGGTGCTGATGGTGAAGAGCAAATTCACCATGCCAATGACCTTGTGGTCATTGCGCAGCACAAAAATCCTCCCCCGGGAAGGCTGCTCCAGGATCAACTGCAGTCCGTGCCGCTGCTTTTCCGCGTTCGGGGCAAAGTCAGCCTCGATCGCCATCAGGGACATCACCAGGTCGGTTAGTTCAGTCAGATCCTCAATGGTGGCAGGTTCGATTCGGATAGCGTCGGCGGGCATGCCTCCAACCTAAAGCAGGATCCCCGCCTTCTGCCATCGGGGAAACGCGTTTACCCCAGCGGCGGAACCTGCGGGACAAGCTGGAATTGAAAGCGGACATCAAACCGCCCCCCGCTGTAGCTCCGGCAGCAAGTCAGGCACGCCGTGGGCCGCCGAAAACGGCGCACCCGCGCCACCGCCAAACCGCATTGCGGACAGGCGTAATGATAGCGCTTGGCCACCCGGCGCTGCGGAAAGGGCAGCGTGTGAGTCACCCGCTCCCCCGGAATCTCCAAATCCACGCAGGCCTGGCGCCATTCCGCGCCGTGACTCTGGATGCGCCGCCCCCTCGCCCGCCAATAAGCCAGAAGGTGCGCCGCCTCATGCCGCAAGGTGCGCTCCACTTCAGCCTCTTCCACCCCGAGCAGCCGCGGATTGAGCTCGATCAGCCCGCGCTCCATCCAGGCTTTGCCCGCCGTGCTCCGCATCCTGCCATTCCAGCGCACCTGCACCTGCAGCGCCAGCACCGCCGCCCCCAGGCTGCGAAACCAACCTTGCACTTCCGCCGTTAAGGCTGCATCCGAGACATCGCGCATACCAGCAGCTTCCTCAGTGGGCCGACAGGGGCGCCGGCTTGGCCCGCACCTGGTGCTTGACCTCGTCCAAGGCCACCACCCGATTGGCCGGGACATCTTCCGTGACAAACACATTCGCCCCCAAGGTGCTGTGGCGCCCAATCGTGATATCACCCACAATAGTCGCGTTAGCATAAATCGTAACCTGATCTTCTAACTTGGGATGACGGGCTTGTCCCCGCAGCTTCTGCCCCGCCGAAAGCGAGCGCGCCACCAGGCCAACGCCTTGATATAGCTTGACGTGGCTCCCAATCACCGAAGTCTCCCCGATCACCACCCCCGTGCCGTGGTCGATGAAAAAATGCGTCCCAATCACCGCCCCAGGGTGAATGTCGATGCCAGTGCGGTTGTGGGCCCACTCCGTCATCATGCGCGGTATCAGCGGCAAGCCCTCCGCATAAAGCAAATGCGCCAGGCGCTGAATCGCAATCGCCTCCAACCCAGGGTAGGCCAGGATCACTTCCTCATAGCTGCCCGCCGCCGGGTCCCCATCAAAAGCCGCCTTCACGTCCGTCCCTAACAAACGCCGCACCTCGGGAAGCTGCCGCATGAAGCTGCAAACCAAGCGGTGCGAGCGCTCATCCAACTCCGCCCCACCATGATTTTGGTGCGCCAAGCTGCGCCGCACTTCCACCTTCAAGCCCGCCACCACCTGCTGCACGCGCGCCGCCGTGCGGCACACCAAGTTGCCCGCGTGCAAGGCCTCGCGCTCATAAAATCCCGGAAAGAGAATTTGCAGCAAGTCCGCGCACACCGCCGCAATGGCGTCCTTGGAGGGAAGATCAACCCCCTCCAAGTGATTGATGCCCCCTTCCGTTTGGTAGGACTCCACGAGGGCATCGGTGATCGCGTTCTGGTCGCATAGCATGGTCTGCCATCCCTCCACCAAAGCCGTCCCGAGGGAAACCGGTTTTTCGCGCCACTCCCGCTGGACGCGACCAGTCCGGAGCCCTATGCACTACGAGGTGCCTCCCCTCTTCGCCGGCCTCTTTAGCCAGTTTCTTTTCACCCCCGTGCTGCGGCCCGCCGTGCGCCTCGTCTGCGGCTTGGTCGCCATTCCCCTGTTCCGCTTTCTCCTCAAGCGGGTCCTGCGCGTCCGCACCAACGACGCCGAACTAGAACGCGACCTCGAATGCTGGTTTCGCGGAGCCATCCTCCTCCTCGCCGCCACCGCCAATCTCGAGGACTTCCTCTTCGGCTGGACCCAGTGGCACCAAAACAGCGACCCTTGGCTCACCATGCTGCTCCGCCTCCTCCTCGCCATCGGAGTCGTCGAAACCATGCCCGACGAAGACCTCTTCGCCCTGGTGCACTGCGGCCCCCCCAAACTGCGCTGGACCCCCGCCGGCCTCCGCCAGGCCTGGCAGCAGCGCCGCGACTTCCTCAAGGGGATCGCCGTGGTCCACCTCAAGCGGTCCTCCCCCGTCTTTGTCATCATGTGCGTCGTGTTCGGCGGGGCCGCTCATACCCACGACTGGATCGTCGGCTGGTCTTGTTATGGACTCGCCCTCGCCCAATACCTCGTCATTGCCCTAGCAACGGACCGAAGCCGCGCCACCCCTCTGCTCGAAGCCATCGCCGCCCAGTCCGCCCCCAGTTGCGCCAAGAGCGCGGCGCTTCCTCGCCATCCCCCCAAGGCCACCCCGCAGCCATAAGCCGAAAACTAGCGCCGCCTCCTCGCGAGAAGACCCCATCGCTTGGCCAACCCCTGTTTCCAGTCCCTATCCTTCCCCCAAAAAAGACCACCTAGCTGAACATTTCCTGGATCACCCGGGCCGGCTGGCCGTCGATCAAGCTAGCGTCTAGCCCGTTGCGCTTGAAGACCAGCTTGCCGTGGTCCAGCCCAAACAAATGGAGCAAAGTGGCGTGCCAATCGTAGTGGTGCACCACCTCCTTAATCGCTTGGTGGCCCCACTCGTCAGTCTCCCCGTGGACGTGTCCCCCTTTGAACCCGCCCCCCGCCATCCAACAAGAAAAGCCGTCGGTGTTGTGGTCGCGCCCCCATTTGTCAGGCCCAGTGTCGTTCTGCAACACCGGCAAACGCCCCATCTCCCCGCCCCAATGGACCACCGTGCTGTCCAACAAACCGCGCTGTTTCAAATCCTTCACCAAGGCCGCGCAGGGCTGGTCCACTTCCCGGCAGCGCTCCGGCAACGCGCTGCGGATCGAACCGTGGTGGTCCCACGACTGCCCGTTGTTCAGCACCTGCACAAAACGCACCCCTCGCTCCACCAGCCGCCGCGCAATCAGACAACGCGTCGCATAGTCCCGCGTGGCATCCTGGTCCAAGCCATACATCTTGCGAATGGATTCAGGCTCGCCCGAGAGATCAAAGGCTTCCTTGGCCGCCCCCTGCATGCGGGCCGCTAGGGTATAACTTTGCATCCGCGCATCCAAGTCGCTGTCGCCCGCGTGCCGCAGGAAATGCTCTTGGTTAAAGGAGTCCAAGAGGGCCAACTGCCGCTCCTGGCCCGGCCCCACCAAGTCGGCCGGTGCGTCCAAATTGAGAATGTGCGGTGCCGTCGGCCGCACCATGGTGCCCTGGTAAACCGCCGGCAGCCAGCCCGCCGTCCAGTTTTCATTGTTCATCAAAGGCGGACCCTGCGGACTAGTTAGCGCCAAATAGGTCGGCAATTCATCGCTGACGCTGCCCAGCCCATAGCTGAGCCAAGAGCCCAGCGTGGGGCGGCCCGAGGTGATCCGCCCCGTGTGCAGGGCGGAAACCGATTGCCCATGGTTATTGACCCCCGTCTTCATCGAGCGGATCAAGGTGATGTCGTCCACGATTTCCGAAAGATGAGGCAGCAATTCGCTGATCTCCATGCCGCACTGCCCGCGGGGCGCGAACTTCCAGGGACTGCCAAACACTTTGCTACTGGCCTCCGCCGCGTTGTCATAGCGAATCTCACCCGGAAAGGGCTGCAGGTGGTATTTGGCGAGCTGCGGCTTGGGATCAAACAAATCCATCTGGCTAGGACCGCCGATCATGAACAGCGAAATCATGGCCTTGGCCTGCCCATAGCGGGGTGGCGGCTTCGCCGTCAAATCAAACTTCAGCGCTTCCGTAAACGGCTTGGTCGGAGCACCCAGCAGCCCCTCCCGGCTCAGCAGCCAAGGCAGGGCCAACGAACCCAGCCCAAACGAATGGGCCCGAAGAAAATGGCGGCGAGTATAAGGGGACACGGCTTATTCGAGGTAAAGAAAGGCATTCGAGCTCAGCAGCACCTGACACCACGCCGCCAGGGCTTTGTGCGCGGCGGCCCCCGGCGCTTTTCCCGCCCCTTCCAACTCCCCGCGCTGCCGGTGCAGAAAAACTAAACTGCGCGAAATCGCCAGGTTTTCCGGAACCCCGCCAAACAGCAGCGCCCAGGCCCGCGCGATTTTGGCCCCATCATCCTGCGGGGCCTCCCGCTCCAACCGCTCCGCCAGCGCCTCCGCCTGCTCAATGCTAAAGGCGTCATTCATCAGCAACAGCGCTTGCGGTGCCACTGTCGTCACCGTCCGCGATGTACAGTTAGGATTCAAAAGCGGCAAGTCAAAGGTGTCCAACACCGTTAGGGGACGCGAACGCCGACTCTCCATATAGAGACTGCGACGAAAGGCATTGTCCCCCACCGCCTCAATCTTGTCGATCATTCCATTGCCCGGATTGATCACTTCCTTGCCAGGCACAATCCGCCCCGTCGCCAGATCCCGCGCCACACTCACCGGTTCGCCTCCCACCGCCGCATTCAACCGACCCGTCGCCGCCAGCATGGCGTCGCGCAAGCTTTCCGCATCCAGCCGCTGCAGGTTGGCCCCAACATAGAGCCGCTCCCGCTCCGCCGTGCGCTGGGGATCGCTCCGCTGCCGCCACGTCCGACTGCTCAAAATCATGCGGTGCAGCCGCTTCAACTGCCACCCGTGTTCCATAAAGTCAGCCGCTAACCAGTCCAACAGCGCCCCGTGCGTCGGTGCCTCTCCCAAAGCCCCAAAATCCCCCGGCGTCCGCACCAATCCACGCCCAAAGTGATGCATCCAAAAGCGATTCACCAAAACCCGAGCCGTCAGGGGATGCTGCCCGCTCGTGAGCCACTGACTAAACGCGAGGCGTCGCCCGCTGCTCCGCAACCCCGCCACCGGACTCGAAAAAACCGCCCCCGCACCCGGCGCCAGCACCTCCAAGGGGCCCGGCAACATCTTTTCCCGGGGCTGCTCGTGATCTCCCCGATGGTGCAAAAACGTTTCCGGCAACGCCCCCTCGGGCTCCGTCGCCGCCATCAAAAACGACTCCTTAGGTTTGGTCGCCCGCAGCGCCGCCGCCTGCGCCTGCATAGCGGTTCGCTTATTATTAGAAGGGACATCGAAAAGCAGCAACAACCCCTCATCAGTCCCCACATTGGCCTCGACATACTTTTTCAACAGCGCCACCTGCACCGCGCTGCGCTGGCCGACCTCGGTTTCCCGCGCCGCCCGCACCGCTTCCTGCTCATCCGGCGGCACTTTGGCGAGGCGCTCCGCGAAAATCTCGCGCAGCCGCCCCGCCGCAAAGGCGACCCGCTCGGCGTCGATCTTTTGCGCCTCGGCTTCAATCCCGCTCGCCTGCTGCCGCTCCGCTTCGGTGTACAACGAATAGAGCCGCTCCCCCGGGGGACGCCAGTTTTTCCAATCATAGACCGGCTCGAAAACCGCCCGCAGCCGGAAGTAGTCCTGCTGCGAGATCGGCTCATAGCGGTGGTCGTGGCACTGCGCGCAGCCCACCGTTAGCCCCAGCAACGCCGTCGTCACGGTCTTGAGCGTTTCCGCCATCACCTGATTCCGCGCCAAGCCCGCATCCGCCACCTCGCCGCCGGTGGCGTCAGGCCCCATCCGCAAAAATCCCGTCGCTGCTAACTTCGCTGCCGCCCCCGCCTCGTGGATCACCTGGCTCACTTCCGCGTGCCGCGTCCCCACCATTTCATCGCCCGCCAGTTGCTCCTGGATAAAGCGATCCCAGGGCAAATCCGCGCCGTGCGCCTGCACCACATAATCCCGATAATGCCAGGCATGCAGCCTCGGCGCATCCTCCTCATATCCATTGGAGTCCGCATAGCCAGCCACGTCTAACCAGTGACGCCCCCAACGCTCCCCATACTGCGGCACTTCTAACAAGGCATCCACCAGCGCCAGATAGGCCGCCGTGGCCGCGCCCTCATAAGCCCCACTCGCCCGGGCCGACAACAAACGCTCCGCCGCCTCTTTCACCGAACCCCCGAAGCAATCCGCCGCAGGCGGCAGACCTGTTAAATCAAAAGAAAGCCGCCGCACCAACGTCGCCCCCTCCGCCTCCGGCAAAAAATCCAGCCCCGCCGCCCGCAGCGGCCCCGCGATAAAGGCGTCAATCGGGTTGGCCTCCCCCTCGGGAACGGGAGGTTTGACGATGGGCCGAAAACTCCAAAAATGCCGCTCTTCCTCGGTGATATAGACAGCCGGAATGCTTTCTGGCTCGTCCCGCAGCACCGGCGCTCCCTGCGCAATCCATTGCTCCAAAAGCGCCACCTCCGCAGGGCTCAACTTCTTCTCCCCCTTGGGCATTTCCCCGCTCCTCACGAGCTGCAACAGATGGCTCCCCGCCGGATTGCCCGGCTCCATCACCCGGCCCTCCTCCGTCTGGTGCAGCATGAAGCGCCGCAGCCGCAAATCCACCCCCCCTTCTTTCTTGCCCCCCTCCCCGTGGCAGTGAAAACAGTGCGCCTTCAACAGCGGTCGAATGTCCTTCTCAAACACCGGGCCCGCCCAGCTCCCCGCGCAGAGCAGCTGAAGCCAGAGGGCCACCGGCAAACATTTGAAGGACATGAGACCCTCCCAAACGCGCCCCGCCCCCGCGATCTTGCAAGCCGCCCTCGCCCCGGCCCTCTCAGTCGTCCTCCTCCACCCCTTCCTTCCCCGCCTTCCCCTTCGCCGCGGGAACCGCCCGGGCTCCCTCCCGCCGCAGCCTCTCCAGTTGCGGCTGAATCAAGGAAGCCTCCGCCGCCTCCCGCCCCACCGGCCCTTTTTCGCCAAGCAAATACATCTTCCGATAGAGGTGTTCCGGCACCCGCCCCTCACTAACAACCACCAAACCCCGTCCGCTCCCCTGCTCAATCAGCGCCCCTATATCCAGCCCCCCGCCAGGCCGGGAAAAAAGCGGCGCCTCCTGCTCCCAATGCTGACCCCCATCCACCGTGCTCCACCACCCCACTTCATGCTGCCCCCCTTTGGTTCTCATCAACATGGCCCGCACCCGCGTCGGCGACTCCACCACCAAGTCCCCATCCTGTCCTTTCTCCTCCCCATCAGAAATCACCGCCACCGGATCCGTCCAAGCCCGGCCCGTCCAGCGCGTGTAGCGCACCTGCCCGCCCTTATAGCGAAACAGCACATGGGGATGGCCTTCCCCATCCATCCGGCAGGTGCCGTGATTGCAGCGATCCGCCCCAGAGTCAAAAAGGCGCGTTTTTCGATCGGCCGCCTCCTTGGTGATCGGCACCTCGCAGCTTTCACCCAAAACATTCTCCCAGGACCCGTCGGCAGCATTCATTTTCATGTAATAGACGTTTTGCCGCGCCTTGCTGTGCCCCGGATAGGCGCAGGGATGATACATGTAAGTCGCCGTGACCGTGTCGCCCAAGCCCTTCCCAAACCACGCATACCAGGCGTCGTGGACCTCACTCCCTGCGCTCTTTTGATGTTTGAGTACCGCCACCGGCGCCGCAAACGTCCTCCCCTGGTCGCCCGATTTCTGGTAAACCCAATCGCTTTGGTGCGTCCCATGCCGGTAAAATAAATAAATCGCCCCGCCCTCCATCTGCACAAACTGCGGATAGGTCCCAAACGGAGAAATGTTGTCCAGCACCCGCCAAGCCGTGATGTCTTCCGGCCGCTCCGAAACCAGGTGGATCAATTTTCCCCCGCGCCCGATTCCCGCCGGCGTCCCCAGCAGGTTCGTTCCCAGCAGCGCATTGCCCCCATGCCCGCCAAAGACCACATGGAGGTACCCCTGGCCGTCCACCATCATCGCGGGCTTGCCGTGGTTGTCGACCTCCCCGTTGTCCGTAGGATCTGGCGTCTTCCCCATCGGACTGACCCCAGCCAGCAGCGGGCCGGTCCACTTTTTCGTGAGATGGTTATAGGCACACACATAGGCATCCTCATGCGGCCCCTGGTAGGCCAGGTAGGTGCTGCCCTGGTAATACTCCCCGCTCGGATGGTGCAAAGTGGCCAGCGGCTTGCCAAATCCATTGTCCGCAAAATAACCCACCTCCTCCGCCCCAACCAAGGTAGTTAGCAATGCCGCCCATAAAAAGGCCCATCCCGCGCCATATCGGTTATTTTTCATGGTTTTAAATGGAATACATAGCGGCACCCCATCCCTCCCACCGCATCTAGGCTGCATAAGCGCTGCCCCGCCCCCCTGCCAAGGGGAATCCCCCTCATCCTCCGCCCGCCAGTTTGGCCCAGCAGGGCGGACCCAACAGCGCCGCGCCCACCGCCACCGCCGCCACACTCGCGGCCAAAACGCCCCCCGCCGCCAGATCTTTGACCACCCGTATCGCCTCCTCCTGCTCCTCGCTCACCCGGTCCGCGAGGCGCTCCACCGCCGTATTCAGCGCCTCCGCCGCGATCACCCCCCCGCCGGCCAAGGCCAACAAGGCCCACTCTCCCCGCCCCAAATCCACCCACAGCCCCGCCGCCCCCACCAGCGGCAGCGCCGCCGCATGCACCCGCCCGCTCGGCTCCTCCCACAGCACCTGCCCCAAACCTCGCCCCGCACAGGCAAAGCGCCGCCACCAGCGCCGCCATGCTCCCCCTTCCGCCCTCACCGCACCCCTCCCCCCGCCGCCCCAGGCTCAGCCCCTTCCCCACCGCCTGCCAAACCCAACGCCCCCATCACCTCGCCCGCCACCGCCTCCACCGTCCCCTCAATCGACACCGTCACCGCCTCCTCCGCTCCCGGAACCTCCAGCGCTGCCAATTGCGAATCCAACAATCCCGGCGGCATATAGTG
>CALQKQ020000045.1 GCA_943331195.2 Akkermansia muciniphila
AGCCCAGAGTCTCCCGCCCCAAGTCCTGCCAGATCGACAATTGCGGCCATAATGCCAGGCAATTTGCTTGCGGACAATTCGCCTGCGGACAATTTTCCCGTCGGACTGCAGCCAAACTGCCTGGCAAACTGTTCGTCGTGACGCCGCCCTTCCCACCCAACCGCGCCCCTCAATCCGCCGCAGCCGCTGCCATAATGCCAGGCAATTTGGACGTCGGACTGACGCCGCCTCACTCAACCAACATCGCCCGCTCACCAACCGACCGCCGCCTTCTCTAAACTCCGCGCCGAGGCGGGTTCCGTGGCATTGAGCAGTGTCACCACCTTCTCCGCACCCCGCAGCACCAGACGCACCACGCGCTGGGGATCATCCACCCGAAACTGGCCCGGCAATTCGTCATAGACGGCCCGCCAGGGAAGCGCGAATCGCTGCATCAGCACACGCCGCATGTGATCGAAAAATTCACCGGCGTCCTTCTCGGTCCGCCAAACGGTCTTCCAAAAAACATGATCTCCAGCACCGTCTTTACCAGACCAGACCGCGTAGCGATCCCCCGCCCATCCATCGCTGGCTAAGCTGGCCTCATCGACTCCCAGCCAGGAGCGCAATACGATGTAGGTTCCCAATTCCCCGGCCGTGTTACTAAAATACGGATCCATTCCCCCAACTCTGGTCTCGGAAAACTCCACCGGCGTCGCCTGAAAGGGAGGATTGGCGAGATAGAGAGTCTCCGGGTGGAGAATTTCCGCTGAGGAACGGGGCGGCCTCGCATAGGCCGCATCAATAGCCGCATTCCCCCCCTGCCCGGCCAAGACCTCCACAAACAAACTACCCTTATCTTGGCTGAATTTCCAGGTTTCCCCCAAATAGGCTGGAGCGCTGTAGTTCGGCGGCGCAGCGGCAGGAGCCCCGCTCCGGTCAAAGTTTAAATTCAGTTGGTCCGCAATGCTGAAGCGCACCCGCGCGGCATTCGCATCGCCGCTTATCAGTGAGCGCAGCGCCAGGGCCTCATCATCATTCGGGGGGTCAAACCGAAGCGGCGTCGCGCCCGCCTTTTCCTGCGTCAATGCCCCTGCCAGTCCCCCAATGAAAGCTTCGCGCCCATCCGCTCGAGCTAGGGACGCCTCCTGGCGATAATAAAAGGCCTTGCTGGCCGCATCATAGTAACCCCCGCTGCTCGTCTGGGCCAAACTCGTCACCGCCGCCCGATAATCGAAGGGCTCGCTGTGAAAACCCATCGCCAACGCCGCCCGCCCCCTTGCCTCCGCCGCCTCGACCGACAACTGAGACTCCACCCCTAGCCTCACCTTTTCTAAAATGACATCCATGGCCGCCGGTGTCCACACCGGAGCCGGATCGAAGAACAAACCCCGCTGCTCCGCAAACTTCTTGGCCAAGTCGGCGGGCCCCGGCGTCGGCTTGGCCGCTTCCACCGCCCGCTTCAGGGCCTCCAATTCCGCAACTAAAGCCCCCGCCCTCGATTCGGCCTCGCTGGCCCGCCGCTGCAACACCCCATTGGTCGCAAGCAGCTCTGATTCCTGATCCGCCACCGCCGCAGGACCCGCCTGCGGGGCCACCTCCCCTTGCTTCGTCCGCACCTGCCAAGAGTGCTCCCGCCACAACAGCAACCCCGCCAAACTGGCAAGGGCCAGCAAATGAAGAAAAGCGCGAATCGGCGAAGGCATGGCTGAAAATCGGGAAAACGAAAAAAAAGGCGACAGAGAACCCCAGAACCTCAATTTCCAGAGCCTCGTTGCTTCAGCCACGAAGAGCGCTTTGGCAAGGGCCGCGCCGCCGCAGCAGGGCGCTCCGCAGCTTCCGCCGCCGTCGGAGCCGCCGTGCCCTGCGGCAGGCTGGGATCGAAATCATCCTCATTCTTGGTCACCGGCACAATCGGTTGCACCTTCCCGGCCGCCTCCTTGCGCGGCGCACTAGGATGCTGCGGATCATAATTGAAAGCGACCATCCGCTTGGCGTATTTCGGGTCGTTTAGTGATCCCGGATAAAAGAGCTCCCTTACTTTTTGGCCCTGCTGATTGTAGAGCTCCTCTTTCAGCATCTGCCCCGTCTGCGCATCAAAAAAGTTCCGCGTGCTTCCCACCGGATTTTTCTTCCCATCATAAATCACCCCATTGAGAATCCGCCCCTTGGCATCCAAGCGGAAAACTCTCACCCCGCAGAGGATATTATTTTTGTCGTAGATCGACTCCCGAATCTCATTCGATCCGCCCATTTTCTGGGTCTCGGTACGCTGTCCATTGTTGTGTTTGAAAATCCGGCTCAGCGCGTCTGGCCCTTCCTGCTGGGCTTCTGCCAAGCCGCCCAACGCGGCCAAAATCCCGCCTGCCATCCAGTTTAGTCTCATGTGACTCCGAACTACCACACCCAGCGCGGCGGCGAAACCTTTTTGTCATCAGTATTTGTCCGTTTCAATCTCTTGCCGCTGGACAGGAAATCCCTTAGGAATGCAACTTCCCGGTCTACCGGCCACTTCGATCCACCCCTGCCCTGCCCTCCATGAACCACAGTCAACGCAACAAGCTCTTCTTCATGATGATTCTCCAATTCTTCATCTGGGGGGCCTGGTTGCCCCTCATTTGGGGCTACATGGGAGGTGCCATCGCTGAGGGCGGCCTAGGTTTCAGCGGATCCCAACAAGCTTGGGTCGGCAGCGGCTTCGCCATCGCCTCCATCCTCGGCATCTTCTTCAGCAACCAATTCGCTGACCGCCACTTCGCCGCCGAAAAATTCATGGCCTTTAGCCACCTGCTGGGAGGCCTCGCCATCCTCGCCCTCTACTGGGTGAACTCCTTCCCGCTCTTCTTCGCCCTGATGTTGGTCCACTCCATCCTCTATGTGCCCACCATCTCCGTGGCCAACTCCCTCGCCTTTGCCAACATGAAGGACGCCTCCAAGGAGTTCGGCTTCGTCCGCATGGGCGGCACCGTCGGCTGGATCCTCGCCTCCTGGCCCCTTTACTTCATCCTCCAAGGCAAAACCGGCATCGACGCCATGCAAGCCAGCAAAGCTATTTTCCTCGTCTCCGGCATCGCTTCCCTTTTGCTCGCCGGCTTCTGCCTCACCCTCCCCCACACCCCACCCAAGAAAGACGGAGCCTCCAATGCCTGGCTGTCCACCGGACGACGCCTCTTTGTCCCCTTCATCCTGGTCCTCTTCATCGTCACTTTCATCGACGCCACGATTCACAACGGCTACTTCGTCATTACCCCAGGCTTCCTCGAGAAAAGCACCGGCCTCAAAAAAGAATGGATCATGCCCATCATGAGCCTCGGCCAAATCGCCGAACTCGCCACCATGATCATCCTCGGCGGCGTCCTCGCCAAGTTCGGCTGGAAAAAGACCATGATGGTCGGCATCGCCGGCCACGCCCTCCGCTTCGCCATCTACGCCTTCTTCCCCCAAAACCAACCTCTCATCATCGCCGTCCAACTCCTCCACGGCATCTGCTACGCCTTCTTCTTCGCCACCGTCTACATCTTCATCGATGCCTTCTTCCCCAAAGACGTGCGCGCTAGCGCTCAAGGCTGGTTCAACCTCCTCATCCTCGGCATCGGCGACCTCGCCGCCAAATGGCTTTTCATTCCCCTGATGGGCAGCCTCACCAAAGACGGCGTAACCGATTACCGCACCCTCTTCCTCGTCCCCTCTGGAATGGCCCTGGGTGGCATCCTCATCCTCGCCCTCTTCTTCCGTCCCCCAGCTTTCGGTCCTAGCAGCGCGGCCGCCCCATCCGCCGCACCTCACTGACCCAGTGCTCATCGCCCTCCGGGCTCCCTGCTATCAGGGAGCCCGGATTGGCCATCTGTGGTTCCGCCCATAGAGCCCCCTGATCTCTGCTCACCGAGACCACCGCGTGGCCAGGATCATATCCTGTGACGCCGGATCTGCGCCTCTTGATGTGCTGATTTTGTCGGCAACCTAAACCCAGGAGCCTCGGCTTCTACCGCCGCGCCAAAACGCCGCCCACTTTCTTCCCGATTTCCCTGGCCATTGCGCCGACCAGCCAACGCCTCATCTCGGCCCATTTCCAAACGCAAAGCCACCCCTGTTTCGCTCCACGTGCGCCCTTAAGGAAGCGAGCTTGCCCCTTCCCCCTCGACCTCCTTCAGCCTCGAGGAAAAACCGCCCCGAGAATCCCTGAAGGCATAGAGCCCGCGCAGCGCCGCCTGTCCCAAACTGCGCGCCCCCCGCTGTCGCCCCTCCCGGCTGCTCCCCTGCACCACGGACCGATTCCGCTCAAACCACCCGTCCACAAAATCCCGACTCCCCAAAACCATCCCACGCGTGAACTGCGGCACTCGCTTCCCCAGCACCTCTGCCGCCAAACGCCCCTCCTTCCCTGACATCAACCGCGCCCGCACCCGCTCCGACATCCCCACCCGCGCCACCGTCCCATCCGCCCGCCGCCGCTCCGCCCCGGCCCCCCCTAATAAAGCCCGATACAACAACAGCGCCCGCCGCTCCACTTCCGGAGCAAACGTATCTTCCGACCAAGGCCGCGCCCCCGCCGCCTCCGCCCGCCGCCACGCCACCTGCCCAATAATCCTCACCAAACCGCGCCGCGCCCGCGCTTTCCCCTCCATCGCCTCCGCATACCCGCTCCAGCGGTAGTCTCCCGGATCCCCCACCATCCCCGCCCGCACCGGATTCAAATCAATGTACGCCGCCACCGTCCGCAGCGCCCGCTCCTCCTCCGCCACCAACACCGAAGTAAATCGACCGTCCCACAGCGTTCCCTCCCGCCCCACGCGCTTGTTGTACCAACAGGAAAACCGAAACTTCACGCATTTCATAAACTCACTCAAACTGAACATCCGCGCCACCTGCCGCCGCCTCCAGGCCTCCCTGGCCTCATCGTCCCCCGTTCGCTCCCACAACGCCAACTTCTTGCTCAGCAACGCAAACGTCTTCTTACCACAAGCCCGCTCCAACCGGGATACCAACACCTCGAAGCAAACGTCAAACCCCTCCGGACGATGCGGCACCCGCACCAGCAGATGGAAATGGTTGCTCATCACGCAAAAAGTGAGCACCTCCACCCCCAAAAGCTCCTCATAAGCCCGCACCACTTCCAAAAAAAACGCCTTCTCTTCCTCCCCCATCAGGTATTTCCGGTCATAAATGCGCGAAACCACATGAAACACCCCCGCCTGAGACGAGTCCACCAGAAAGGCGCGGGCGCGGGGCATAGCTCATGTCTTACCACAGATATCTCCTGCCTGCAACTTGAACTATGACTATGATTACACATCAAATTGCCTGGCATTTTGTTGTTGGTAATTTATAGTTCACAATAGTTGAGTCTTTACCCTTTTGCCATTATTTCTTGCCATTTCATCTATTTCATCTTGCCATTTCACGCAAATTGCCTGGCATCTTGCTGTGGCTGGGCGATCCCCGCCGCTCCTGCCTTCCAGCCGCCGCCCCTTAACCCCCGGACCGAGCCCCCTGCAGCCCCCTTGAGATCCGACTGTGCTCCGGCCGCATCGTGCCTATGCCAAACCCAGCACCACACCATTGCCGCACGCTCCCCGCCCTGCCCTGCAAGCCTAGGCCCCTGCGCCGCAAAATTCTCCGCCGGCTAGGCTCACAGGCTGGGCGTAGACCTCATCAAACCCAAGGCCTTTTGAGACCGGCTCTCGCCTAGCGTTTCTTTACGCTCCCAAAGCCGCCCCTCGACGGGACCTGCTCCTCCAAAAACGCCACCACCCGGCGCTCCTGCCAGGGCGGCAAGTTCCCCCGAAAATCGTGGAATCCTACATGCCCCCCGCACGCCGGCATTTCTAAGAAAAAATTAGGGTTTTCCCGCGCCGCTTCCTCCGGAAAAGAAGGCGCATCCAGAAGTGGATCATTCAAGGCATTCAACAACAAACTCGGCAGGCCGAGACTGGCCAAATGCGGTCTCGCCGAAGCCCGCGCCCAGTAGTCTTCTGCCCCCGCAAAACCGTGCAGGGGGGCCGTAACCTCCTCATCAAAGGTGCGGATGCAGCGAATCTTGCCCAGGCGCGCCTCATCCAACTGCCCCGGAAAACGCCGGGCTTTCGCCAAGGTCTTCGCCAGCAAACTCCCCAAAAAGCGCTGCAGGTAAACCCGATTGCCGCGCCGCTCATCCAGGGCCCGGGCGCTCGAAGCTAGGTCCACTGGCGCAGAAATCGCCACCACCGCTCCCACCGCCGGATGCGGCACCTCCTCCCCGGCATATTTCAAAGCCATGTTGCCTCCCAGGCTGAACCCCACCAAGGCCATCCTCTCATAACCCCGCGCCGCGTGCTCCACCACCTGCCGCAAATCCCCCGTCTCCCCGCTGTGATACGACGGCAGCAAGCGGTTCGGCACTCCCCCGCAGCCCCGGTAATTCCACGCCAACACATCCCAGCCAGCCCCACCCAAGCTCGCCGCCATCCCCCGCATGTACACCGACTCCACACTGCCTTCCAGCCCATGCAACAAAATCGCTAGGCGCCTCGCCCCACCCTGCCGCCACGCCAAATCCACAAAGTCCCCGTCCCGCAACTCCAGCCGCTCCCAGCTCGTCCACCCCCCCGCCTGCCCCGGCAGCAGCGCCGCCACCAGCGTCGCCCCATGCCCCCAGCGCAGCAGGCGAGGCGCAACATAACTAGAATCAACCAAAGGCACTCCCCACCTCTACGCCCCCTCCCCCACCTTGTCCTCAAAAAAAGGCCCTCCCCCGCCGCCAGGGGGCCCCTTCGACGTCATCAAAACGATTGCGAACAAACGCACCATATCGAACATGTGCTCCATGAACCCCCTCACCTCCCGCCAACAACAAGTGCTCGACTACCTCCAGCAACGCCTCGAGCAAGGCCAACCCGTCCCCTCCGTTCGCGAAATCGCCCACCATCTCCAACTCAAAAGCTCCAGCTCCGTCCAACTCCACCTCAACGCCCTCCAGCGCAAAGGCTGCCTCGAAAAAGCCCCCGGCACCGCCCGCTCCCTTCGCCTCGCCAAAGACCCCGCCAAACGCATCACCCCCATTCCCCTCCTCGGTGCCATCCCCGCCGGCCTCGCTGACCTCCGCACCCAAGAACCCGACGGCCTCATCCACGTCGACCTCGACGGCCTCCGCATCCCCACCTCCAGCAGAATCTTCGCCCTTAAAGTCACCGGCGACTCCATGATCGGAAAACACATCCTCGACGGCGATATCGTCATTCTCGAACAAAACGCCGACCCCAAACCAGGCGACGTCGTCGCCGCTCTCATCGACGGCCAAAGCACCCTCAAAACCTACCTCCTCGACCGCGGCCGCCCCTTCCTTCGCGCCGAAAACCCCCGCTATCCTAACCTCATCCCCCTCAGCGAACTCATGATCCAAGGCGTCGTGCGCATGCTGCTGCGCACCCCCGCCTCCAAAAAATAACCCCCATGGCCCGCTCCATCGTCCATCTCGATGCCGACGCCTTCTTCGCCTCCGTAGAACAAGCCGCCGACCCCCGCCTCCGCGGAAAACCCATCGCCGTCGGCGGCGAGCCCCGCGGCATCATCGCCTCCGCCTCCTACGAAGCCCGCCGCATGGGCATTTACACCCCCATGCCCACCGCCCGCGCCCGCCAACTCTGCCCCCAACTCATCGTCCTCCCCGGCGACTACCAACGCTACGAACAATTCTCCCAATGGATGTTCGCCTACGCCTTCGACTTCACCCCCAACGTGGAAGTCACCGGCATCGACGAAGGCTATTTCGACTTGTCAGGCGCCAAACGCCCCCCGCGCGAAATCGCCCACACCATCCGCCACGCCATCCGCCAAAAACTCAAAATCAACGTCAGCGAAGGCATCGCCTCCAACAAACTCATCAGCCAAATCGCCTCCAAACTCCGCAAACCCCAAGCCTTCATCGAAGTCCCCCCAGGCACCGAACTCGCCTTCCTTCACCCCCTCCCCCATAAATGGCTCCCAGGTATCGGCCCCAAAACCGCCGATCGACTCGACGCCGCCGGCCTCCGCGACATCGGCCACCTCGCCCAGACCCCCCCAGAATTACTCGAACTCCTCCTCGGCCGCCAAGCCGCCGCCATCCGCGACTTCGCCAACGGCATCGACGACCGCCCCCTCGTGCTCGCCAAAGAAGCCGCCCGCTCCTTCGGAGAACAAGAAACCTTCCCCGCCGACCTCACCGACGAAGACTACCTCGAAGCCGTCCTCCGCCGCATGGCCGACCGCCTCATGGCCAAAGTGCGCGCCGAAGGCCGCTCCATCCGCACCCTCACCGTCAAAGTCCGCTACAACGACATGGCCGAAGACCAGCGCAGCGAAAGCCTCGCCGAACCCACCGACCTCGAATCCGACCTCTACAGCCGCCTCCGCCCCCTCCTCCGCCAAGCCTGGCGCCGCCGCGTTTCCCTCCGCCTCGTCTCCCTCAAATTCAGCAACCTCTACGTCGGCTTCCGCCAAGCAGAACTCCACCTCGACGACCGCCCCGACGCCAGCCCCGCCCGCCGCAGCCTCGCCCGCACCATCGACGCCCTCCGCCGCCAACACGGCGAAGGCATCATCCTCCGCAGCCACGCCCTCCGCCTCCGCGAAGGCCCCCGCGACCCCACCGCCGCCTCACCCCCGCCCCCCGCCCCCCCGCCCCGCCCCGTCCGCTATTTCTCCAAAACCCCGCCCGTCCTCGACGCCGTCCCCCTCAACCTCCGCAGCCACTACTCCTTCCTCGACAGCACCCTCTCCCCTCAAGCCATCGTCCAACTCGCCGTCCGCCACGGCCTGTCCGCCATCGCCCTCACCGACACCGGAAACCTCCACGGCGCCCCCGAATTCGCCCAACACGCCCGCGCCGCCGGCATCCAAGCCATCATCGGCGCCGAACTCCGCATCGGCTCCCACTCCCTCCTTTGCTACGTCCAAGACCCCACCGGCTACCACAACCTCTGCCACCTCCTCAGCCCCCACCATACCCCAGAATCCGAAGACGACAGCGTCGCCGCACGCCAGCGCCTCCCCCTTGACCGCGCCCACCTGCGCCACCACACCGGCGGTCTCCTCGCCGTGAGCGACGACCCCACCCTCGCGGAACTCTTCCCGGGCCGCTTCTACTTCGCCGCCTCCTCCGCCCGCGCCGAACTCCCCCCCAACCTGCCCGCCGTACTCAGCCCCCGCACCCACTACGCCGTCCCCGCCGACCGCCTCAAATGGCACCTGCTCCAAAGCATCCGCACCCGCACCCTCCTCGCTCAGGCCCACCCCGATAAACGCCTCCAAGGTGCCTACCACTTCCGCAGCCCCGCCGAACTCACCCGCCTCGCCGGTGCCTCCCCCCAACTCCTCGCCCACACCCGCGAACTCGCCCAGCGCTGCTCCTTCGCCTTCCCCTTCGGCCCCCCTCAATTCCCCCACTGGTCCCCGCCAGTCGGCCAAAGCCCCCGCGCCTTCCTCCACCACCTCGTCATGCAAGGCCTCCACGCGCGCTACGGCCCCCTCGCCCCCTCCCACCAAGCCCAGGCCGAAGCCGAACTCAGCATCATCGCCGAAGTCGGCTACGAAGACTACTTCCTCATCGTCTGGGACCTCCTCCAAGACTGCCGCCGAGACGGCATCGACTGGATCACCCGCGGCAGCGCCGCCGACTCCCTCGTCTGCTACTGCCTCGGCATCAGCGGCGTCTGCCCCATCCGCTTCGAACTCTACTTCAAACGCTTCCTCAACCCCGACCGCATGGCCCTGCAAAAATTGCCCGACATCGACGTCGACTTCCCCCACGACCGCAAAGACCACGTCGTCAACCTCCTCTTCCGAAAATACGGCCCCCACCACTGCGCCGCCGTCGGCGGCTTCTCCACCTTCCGCGCCCGCGCCGCCGTCGCCGAAGTCGCCAAAGTCCTCGGCGTTTCCGAATCCCACATCCGCCGCTTCACCGAACGCCTGCCCTCCAGCTTCTCCTCCCACCCAACCGGCGAAGCCCTCCTCGCCCACCTCAAAACCCGCCCCGAATCCGCCGACCTCCCCCTCACCGAAGAACCCTACCGCACCGCCGTCCTCATGGCCGCCTTCCTCGACGGCCGCCCCCGCTACCCCAAAATGCACCCCTGCGGCATCGTCCTCTCCCGCCAACCCATCGCCCAGCTCAGCCCCTCCTTCACCAGCCACAAAGGCTACCCCACCACCCACTACGCCATGGAAGCCGTCGAAGCCATCGGCCTCATCAAAATGGATATCCTCGCCCAAGGCGGCCTCGCCGTCATGCGCGACGCCTGCGCCTCCCTCGCCGCCCGCGGCCTCCCCCACAGCCTCGAAAGCCTCCAACCCTGGGACGACCCCGCCGTCTGGCACATGATCGCCGCAGGCGGCGCCCGCGCCGTGCACCACATCGAGTCCCCCGCCATGACCAACCTCTGCGCCATGGTCAACGTCCGCGAAATCGACGGCCTCATCGCCCTCGTCAGCATCATCCGCCCCGGTGCCGCCAACGAAGACAAAAAAGGCCGCTTCAGCCGCCGCTACCAAGGCCTCGAACCCGCCGAATACCCCCACCCCTCCCTCATCCCCTGCCTCAAAAGCACCTACGGCCTCGTCGTCTACGAAGAACACATCCTCCAAATCTGCGAAGCCTTCGCCGCCATGGCCCCCGGCCGCGCCGACCTCCTCCGCCGCGCCCTCGTCAAAGAACAAGCCGACACCATCGCCGAAATGGGCCAAGAATTCCTCCGCTGCGCCCGCGCCCAAGGCCACCCCGAATCCACCATCCAACACGTCTGGGAACTCGTCAGCAGCTTCCACGGCTACGCCTTCAATAAAGCCCACAGCACCGCCTACGGCGTCGAAGCCTATCAAGCCGCCTGGCTCAAACACTATCATCCCGCCGACTTCATGGCCGCCGTCCTCTCCCACGGAAAAGGCTTCTACCCCCCCCTCGTCTACGTCCTCGAATGCCACCGCCTCGGCCTCCGCCTCCTCCCCCCCGATATCCAATATCCAGGCCCCAACTTCCACGTCCACGACGGCGCCATCCGCGTCCCCGTCTCCGCCCTCAAAGGCCTCTCCGCTCAAACCCTCGCCGCCCTCGCCGACCAGCGCCCCAGTGGTCGCCCCTTCGAACACCTCATCGACTTCCACGAAAGAGTCCACCCCGCCCCCGAAGAACTCGAAACCCTCATCCGCGCCGGCGCCTGCGACAGCCTCGGCCTCCCCCGCACCCAACTCTTCTGGGAAGCCCAGCGCTGCCGCCGCCAACACGAATCCCGCAGCGACCAAGACTGGCTCCTCGCTCCCTCCGCCCTCTCCTTCCACCAACTCGCCCCACCCACCGAACCCTCCCGCGCCGAACGCCTCGCCGCCGAACACGCCCTGCTCGGCTACACCCTCAGCGCCCACCCCCTCGAGCTTTACCCCCACATCGCCTGGGATTCCTATTGCCCCGTCGACCGACTCCCCGATTTCGTCGGCCAAACCGTCGTCCTCTGCGGCCTCACCGTCGTCTCCCGCGTCCACCTCCAAGCCGGCGGCGAACCCATGAAGTTCCTCACCCTAGCCGACCACAGCGGCATGATCGAAGCCGAACTCTTCGGCCCCACCTACCGCCGCTTCGGCCTCGCCACCCTGCGCTATCCCGTCCTCGAAGTCACCGCTACCGTCGAGCCCTTCCCCAACGGCAACGGCTACAGCCTCCGCGTCCACCGCGCCGGCCGCCCCCGCGAACGCAAAACCCCCTAGCCGCCCCCTCACTTCTCAAAAAGCCGCCATCAATTCATAGAGATATCCCCGCAAATACTCGCTCTCCGGTATCGACGGCAACACCGGATGGTCCGCCCGCTGCGCGTGAATCTCCCGCCGCCGCAAGGTCTTCTTGGCATCGACCGCCGCATCCAAAATCACATCCGTAAACTCCCCCGTGCTCACATGGTGCGAACAACAATACGTCGCCAACAGCCCCCCCGAACCCAATAGCTTCAAGGCCCGCAGGTGGATTTCCTTGTAGCCCCGCAGCGCATCTCCCACCGTCTTCTTGCTCCGCGAAAAACTCGGCGGATCCAACACAATCAAATCCCACCGCGACCCCGCCGCCTCCGAGGTCTTCAAGTAATCAAACACATTCCCCACCACAAACTCCATCCGGTCCGCCACCCCCATCGCTTCCGCATTGGCCTTGGCCGCCGCCATCGCCGACTCACTAGCGTCAATCGCCGTCACATGGGTGGCTCCCGCCTTAGCGCACGCTAGCGCAAAACCACCCTGGTTGCTAAAACAGTCTAACACCTGCTTGCCCGCCGCATGGCGCGCCACCAAACTATAATTATCCAACTGATCCAGGTAAATCCCCGTCTTCTGCCCATCCATCAAATCGATCAAAAACGTCAAACCATCGCGCGTCGTGAGCCGGAAAGCCTCCGGCGCGCTGCCGTGCAACACCCCCGTCACCTGCTCCATCCCCTCCGCCAAGCGCGACGGGCTGTCGTTGCGCTCAATCACCGACAGCGGCGCAAAAACCTCCACCAAGGCCGCCACCAATAGCTCCTTCCTCATATCCATCGCCAAAGTCAAGGTCTGCAGCACAAAGTGATCGCCATACCGATCCAAAATCACCCCCGGCAATCCGTCGCTCTCACTCCACACCATCCGGCAAAGCCGAATGTCCAACTCCGGCAGCGCACTCCGCCACGCCAAGGCCCGCCGCAGCCGCCGCGCAAAAAAATCTTGGCTCAATTCCTCCCGGTGCCGCGAAAACCGCCGCGCCACAATCTGCGACTTGGGATTAAAAATCGCACTCCCCAAGCCCCGATCCTTAAAATCCTTCAGCGTAATCACGTCCCCCGGCTGCGGGTCCCCAAACATTTTCTGCACCTCCGCCCCGTAAACCCACTCGTGTCCATGAAAAATGCGCGCGCGCGGCTTGATGATAATACCTGACATGCCCCTCCCATAAGCTCCTCCCCGCCCGACGCAAGAGCCACCTGCCGCCACCGCCACCCTCCGCAATTCACAACTGGACGCCCGCCCGCCCATCGCTAGTCTCCCCCCCATGAGCCAACTAATGCGCGCCCTCGTCGCCACCCAATTCGGCGGACCAGACGTCTTTGCCCTCCAAACCGTCCCCCGCCCCTCCCCAGGCCCCGGCCAAGTCCTCCTCCGCGTCCGCGCCTCCAGCGTCAATCCCATCGACACCAAAATCCGCCGCGGCGCCCTCGCCGCCCTCGCCCCCACCCCCATGATCCTCGGCTGCGACGCCGCCGGCGAAGTCGTCGCCACCGGCCCCGATACCCCCTGGAACCTCGGCGACCGCCTCATCACCTGCGGCGCCGGCGTCGTCGGCCACCCCGGTGCCCTCGCCGAGTTCATGCTCGCCGAGGCCGACCTCTGCGCCCCCGCTCCCGCCCAACTCTCCTGGGAAGCCGCCGCCGCCCTCCCCCTCGTCGGCCTCACCGCCGAAGAAGGCCTCACCCGCGCCAACCTCCGCCCCGGCCAACGCATCCTCGTCCACGCCGGCACCGGCGGCGTCGGCCAAATCGCTATCCAACTCGCCAAACAACGCGGCGCCGAAGTCTGGGCCACCGTCTCCACCCCCGAAAAAGCCGCCCTCGCCCGCCAACTCGGCGCCGATGGCGTCATCTTCTACCGCGATCAATCCGTTCCCGATTACG
>CALQKQ020000046.1 GCA_943331195.2 Akkermansia muciniphila
ATGCGGCCGCGGGCGTCGAAATTAAGAAAGACGGGTTGGGTGATTTCTGGTTCTGCTAGGACTTGTTGCCATTCGAGGTCGTCGGCGATTTGAAAGCGGGCCTGGGCCTCTGCTGGGCTGAGGGCGGGGGCTTTGGTTTCCTGGGGAAGGTCGGCGACGGGAGCGGGGGGGGGAGTTGGGGGGGCAGGAGGGGCGAGGGGAGGTGGCGCGAGGACTGCGGGTTTGGATGGCTGAGGTGGGGCGGGCGGGATGGTTTCGCGCAGGCACCAGAGGACGCCGTTGAGGAGGAGGCGGCGGAAGGCCTTGAGTTTGAAATCGTCAGGGTTGCCTAGGGAGGTATAAAAGACGCGGCGATCTTGCGCGGTATTGACCCAGGCGAGGGGTTCGAGGTCGCTTTGGCCTTGGACGCGGCCTTGGAGGAGGGGGACGACGGAGGGGCCGAGGTTGCGGTTTCTGTACAGGTGTGAGGTCACCGTGAAGGGAGCGGAATCGACTCCGGTGAGGACGGGGTGGGCGGCGTGGTGGGCGATGGTTTCGACGAGGGTTAGGGCTCCGTCCGGGGGCTTGTTGCCGTAATGGCCTTGGTAGTGTGCGCCGAGGACGTCGACGTCGAAGGTGTTCCAGGCGGCGAAGGCGTTGCTGCTAGGAGTGGCGTCGAAGCCGTGGCTGGCGGTGCGGAGGCCGACGAGGGGTTTACCGGCGGAGAGATGGGCGCGGAGCCAATCCATCATGGCAAGGGGAGGGGTGCGGCGGCGGGTACTCAAGATGATGAGGTCGGCATCGCGGAGGGCTTCGCTATTTTGGAAGTAGGGATCGCCGTCAGTGGGCGGGGCCTGCACGAGGGAGATGGCGTAACCGCGTTGTTCCAATTCGGTGTGGGCGAAGGCGGGTAGGGTTTCCCAGGTGTGGTATTCGTTTTCGCCGATAACGAGGGCGATGCGTTTGGGGACGTCATCGCGGAAGTGGAAGGGTTTGGCGGCACCGAGGTCGGCGCTGGTGATGGTGGGGCAGGCGTATTGTTCGATGTGTTCGACGACTAGTTCGGTGCCGCGAAAATGGGACACGTAGGGAGGTCGGCGGTGGTTATACATGGAGTCGGTGAGGTCGCGAACGAGGAGGACCTGCTGGCCTTGGGCGACCATTTGGCGGATGGCGAAGGGGCGGCCTAACACGCACATATTGAGGTGCACGCCCATGACGAGGACGTTGGTGATGCCGCGCTGGCGCATGAGGTAGTAGGCTTCTGCGGAATCGGTGATGGCGTCGCCCTCCATGATTTCGAGGGCGGGATGCTGGCGGGTCCAGGCGCGGTAATTGGGGCAGGCGGGGCAGGAGTCGCAGCCGCCATCGGAATCGTCGATGGGCAGAGGGGGTTCCTTCACGCCGTCGAGGGGGCACCAGTTTTGCAGGGGGATTTTGGTGGGCACGGGAGGGGCGGCTTGGGCCAGGAGGCGGCCGGGATGGCCCTGATAAAAGTCCAAGGTATCGCTAGGGCAGTGAATGATGAGGATGCCCTGGCGGCGGGCCGCCTTGACGACTTCATTCATGGCGGGGGCCAATTCGGCGACGCGTTGGGTGGCGTCGGGGCAGTGGTGTTGGTCCCACATATCGCAGATCACCAAGGCGGTGCGGGCGGGGTCCCAGGACACGGTTTTTTCGACGATGGTGGGGGCGCTGTCGGGAGCAGCTTGGCGGGAGCGGGTGTGGAGGGTGAGCGGTTCCGCGGCGGAAGCTCCCAGCTGGCAGGTCAGCCATAGGATGAACGTAGATAGGATATGGAAAGCAGACATAAAGTTAGTTTTTTTAAAAAGGGGCCGTGGGCGGGAGCCTTATTCGGTCAGAACTCCAGGCTGGACCCAGTCGGCGAAGTCTTCCCGGGAGCCGTCACCGGCATCCATGGCGATGGGGCTGAGGTTGCGGGCTCCGCGGGGGATGGGGAGATTGGAGCCCTTGCTGATGCTGAGGAGTTATTCATCGGTGCCGACCAGGGCGACAAAGCGTTGGTACTCGGGTTTGAGTTCATACATCAGGGAGCAGGGGGCCGGGACGCCGAGGCCGTGGGGGTAGCGGCTACGGTTCTATGGGAGAGAAAGTTAGGTCGAGTACGGAGGGGACGGGGAGCTTGGGGAGGTTGCAGAGGACCTCTCGCTGGGGATAGCCGACATCGTTATCGACGACATCGCTGGGGCACAGCATCACGGTCATGCTCAGGGCGCGGGCGGCGTCGAGGGCCTGATTGAGGCGCGGGACGATCGCATCGACGCGCGGGGCGGCGGAAGCCGGAATAGGTTTTGGGGGCATGGTGATGGCGCCAGAGCGTTGCTGGGGTGCCGGCAACTTGTCAGTGTTAGGGGTTGTTGCCAGACTCGAGTTTTGAGGTTGGTTCAGGAGTTAGGGATTGAGGATGACTCTGAGTCGAGCAAAACGGGAGCCGTCGGCGGGGAAGCGCACCGCATCGATGGCGGTGCCATCGTTTTGTGGGGTGGAGGAGATGGGGGTGGCGTTGGGGCTCCAGGTGTGGAGATCGGGGGAGGACTCGGGAAGGTATTGGAGGTCGAGGGGATGGAGGAGGCGGCGGAAGGTGAATGCGAGAGGGAGCGTGGGAGTGGCGCTGAGGGCGGCGTCGGTGGCGGAGGCGGAGCGGGGCAGGCCGAGGGCGTAGCGGAGGAGGTTAGAGATGCCGTTAGGGGAGGCGAAGGGGCCGCTGATGAGGGGGTCGTCGAGTTCGGCGGGGGTGAATTGTTGATGGCGCCAACCTTGGAGTTCGGAGGAAAAGAGGGGGCCGTTGGGGGCACCTGGATTGCCGTGGATTTGGGCGCTGAGGGCCCAGGAGGTGGGGGTGGTGAGATCGGCGGTGGCGTTTTCGTCGGCGGCGACGAGGGACCAGCCGGGGCCGTCGCTGTGGGGGAACCAGTTATCAGAGTAGGTGATGGTTTGGAAAGGGGTGCCGGTGGCGTCGAGGAGGGTGATGGATTCTCCTTGGTTCGAGAGGGCGGCGCTGGGGAACTCGCCGAGGATGGGGATGGCGGTGCCGTAGCGGGCGGCGAAGGCGGCGCGGTGGCGCACCAGAACGCCGAATTGGCCACCGCTGAGGGTGGCTTGGTCTGGGGCGGTGAAAGTTAGGCCGCCGCTGGCGTGGAGGCCTTGGAGGCGGAGGGTTTGGGGGGAGAGGTTTTTGAGTTCGAGGAATTCGAAATCTCCCGCAGAGGTACTGGCGGCGAGTTCTGCGGGGGTGGAAGGGTTGGCGGGGTGGTAATGGAGTTCGGTGAGGCGGAGGGCGTCGCGGAGGGTGGGTTCGGTGAGGGTATTGGTGATGGTGAGGCTGCGGGTGGCGAGGAGGGTGCCGGAGAAGTCGTAGGCTTCGAGGGAAATGGGGTTAGGTCCGGAAAGGAGGGGCAGGCTGGCGCGCCAGGTGGTGTTGCTGATCCAAGTTAGGGTTAAAGGATCCTGACTGCCGGCGCGGCGAAGGTGGTGGATGTCGATCCAGCCGGTGCCATCGAGGATGACTTGGTTAGAAGCGACGGCGAAGTCGGCACCGTTGTTGGTGGTGATGACAAAGGGTGCGGCGGCGGGATATTGGGTGGCGGCGAAGCTGCTGCGGGCGTCGAGGTAGCTGGCGGTGCTGGCGTAGTTTTGTCCGACGACGCTGCCGTAGTGGGCGAGCCAGGGGGCGAGGGAGGAGGATTTGAAGACGGTGGCGCAGAGGTGGCGGATGTGGCCGAGGTAGAGGCGGCGGTGGGCGGGGATATTGGTGATGAGCTTGCCTAAATTATTGCCGGTGGGGATGAGTGCGGCGTTAGCGGCGCCGCTCATGACAAAATCCATGTCCCAGGGAAGGAATTGGATGGCGGTGGCGTCATCGGGGGTAAAAAACCGAATATTGTGAGGAAGTCCGCCGGTGTAATAGGTGTCGCCAATGCCCCAGAGGTTGACGAGGGCGGTGCAGCGGAGCACTTCGTCGAGGTCGAGGACCTGGGGGGCTTGGAGGGTGAGCTGGGTATTGTCGAGGGCCATGGTTTGGCAGAGCTTGATGAGACCGGAGTAGTCATCGCGGCGCTTGCCGGCGCGGATGTCGAAGGGGCCGCGGTATTGTTCTTTGTCGTCGCCGAGGTTGAGAAGGTCGGTGGATACGTGGATGAAGGGGACGGCGGGTTTGAGGGTTTCGGGATTTGTGGGGGTTGAGGTGGAGGTAGGCTCGTAGGTGATGTCGTAGTTAAAGACGGTGCCCTGGCGGTCGAATTGAGACTCGGCCCAGAGTCCGCTGTAAGAGGCTAACTGAAGAATGGCGGTGCCGTTGTGAACCGCTAGGGGGGCGATGAACGAGCAGAGGTCGTCGATGGGGCAGGGAAGGCCGGCTTGATGGAAAGTGTGGCGCACATAGATTTCGTCTTGTTGGCGGACGACGGGGCTGCGGCCGGAGCGGTCGATCCCGATGGTCTCGTGCAGGCCGCGGAAGAGGTGTTCGGGGGGCAGGGCGATGTCATAACCGACGTAGTCGTCGCCATCGCGGACGCGACCGGCGGCGGTGCCTTGGAGGCGCACGGCGGCGTCGTAGAAGACTTCAGAGCTGCGGTAGACGAGGGTGGCGGGTTGGCGTTCGTTGCTGAGGCGGTTGAGGGGGGCGAGGAGGAAATCGCGGTCGGCGGGAAGCATGATGAGCTGCAGCTGGTGGGCGGGGAGGGAGGAGGTGGGGGCATTGGTCCATTGGAGGAGGGCGCGGGAGTCGGGGCCGCGCGGGGGGCTGAAGCTGACGGCACCGGAGGCATCGGTGGCTTGGATGTAGAATTGAGCGATGGTGTTAAGGGCTTGTCCGGGAAGGTCGGCGGACCAGCGGTCGGCGGATGGGGTCATGGGCAAGGCGGTGAAGAGGGAGGCAGCGTTGAGGCGGTAGTAGAGAGTGGCGGCGGCGACCTGGTCGGGGTCGGAGGCGGCGCAGGAGACGGTGACGGGGGTGCCGGGAGCGGGCGCGGCGGGGGTGTGATTAAGCGACGTTAGGGTAGGGCCCGCGTTGGGGAGGAAGCGGGAATTGGTGCGGCCTGGGGTGCCGAGTCGGGCGGGGATGGGAAGCTCGTGGGTGCGGGCGAGTTTTTGGTAGGAGGCGCGGGTATTGAGTTGGTTGGTGCCGCTGAGCCAGCGGGCGCGGAAGCTGACTTCGTAGGTGGTAGCGGCGGCGAGGGGAAGATTACTAACAAGTGTCGACTCGGCATGGTTGTGGTTGGTTTCGGTGGGGCCGCTGGCGCTGAGGTGGAGGACGTGGTTGGTGGCTTGGCCGGGTTCTTCGATGACGGAGCTGCTGCGGTGGTTGCCGAGGAAGCGCCATTTGGAGCCGGCGGGGAGGGCTTCGAAGGTGCCGTTTTGGATCACTTGGGTGGCGGTGCTGTCGGGGTTGGCGCGGACCGATAAGTCGTCGATGAGGCACTCGCCGGCATCGAGTAAGCCGAGGCGCATTTCGTTCCAGGTGGTGGGGCCGAATTTTTGGCTTCCGGGGAGGCGATAGCGGAAGGTTTGCCAGGAACTGCGGGCGGTTTCGTCGCTGTCGGCCCAGGCGGTGGGCGGGGCGTTATCGCTGCGGGGGTCGCGCAGTTCTAGGCTAGAGCCACCGCCGTCGGAGCGGTCGGTGGCGAGGAAGGAGACTTCGTCGGCGGGGTTACCGATGTCGTCTTCGAGGCGGAGGGAGGTGTTAGAAGAGCGGAGCGTTCCGGAGAAATTGCCCCTGATGAGGGGCGCGATTTCGGGCCATTTGGCTTGGAGGGCGGTGGCGTCGCGGGCGACGACGAGGCATTGGCCGGGCTCGATGATGGTATTCGGAGGGAAGGTGAAATGGATCGCTCCATCGAGTTGCCAGCCGTCGAGGCGTCGCGGGGAGGTGCCGCGGTGGTAGAGTTCGATCCATTGCTCGGGATCTGAGGTTATGGGGCGGGCGGCGGTGGGCGGGGAGGTGTAAGTGAGGGCGGAGAGGCGAGCGCCGCAGATGAGGTCAGTGCCGGTGGTGGTTTGGTTATGGACTTCGATGGAAAGGCGGTTGAGGCCGACCTGGAGGGGGAGGCCGAGGAGGGGAATGGTTTTGGGAGTGCTGAGGGAGGGGGTGGCGATGCTGGCGGTGGCGAGGCTGGAGAAGACGTTAGGTCCGGGAGGGAGGTTGGTGCGAAGGGAGGTGATTTCGGAGCCGTTGAGGTAGCAGGCGGCGCCGTCGTCGACGATCCATTCGAGGCGGAGTTCGGCGAGGGAGGCGAGCTGTGCGGGGGTGAGGGTGAAGTCGGTTTCGAAGTAGCAGGTGGGGGCCGCAGAGGAGACGAAGGGAGTGAGGAGGGGGGCTGGGAGGGAGTTAGGAAGCGTGGTGAATCCGAGCAAGCCAGATCCGGAGGACCAGTTATTGAGCCCGGCGGGATGGGCGGACTGGGCCCAGGTGGGGCCGAGGTCGATGTTAGCGCTGTGGAAGCGCCAGGGGGCATCGAGGGGAAGGAGCACGGTGGAGGCGGTGGTGCCGGGGATGGCGGGGCTTCCGGCTTGGGGCGGGAAGCGGTGCATGATTTCGTTGATGACGATATCGGAGGCGAGGGACACGGCATTTTCCGCGCCGAAGGTGGGGGCCGCAGGGGTGAGGAGGCGGTTTTGGTAGCGGGCGCGGGGGCGGGGGCCGACGAGGGCGGCGTCGAGGAAGAGGCGGCCTGCGGCGGCGTAGAGGAAGAGGCGGTCGCCGTCGCGGGGGCGGAAGCCTAACTGGGTTTCATCAAAGACGACGAGGGCTCCGGGGGCGAGGGTTTGCGGGGGGAGCGAGAACGGGCCCAGTTTGCAATCGGCTAGGCTGAGGGGAGCGGGGCCTTGGTTTTGGAGTTCGACGCGGAAGAGGGGATCGGTGGCGGCGCTGATTTCGTTGATGACGAGACGGTTATCGCTAGGGAGGGGGAGGATTTCGCGGGAGGAGAGGGCGAGGTCGAAGGTGAGGTCGGGCAGGCTGGGGCCGTAGAGTTCGAGTTCGTCGATGCAGATGCCGCTGGTGGAGCAGATGAGGCGGAGGCCGGTGGCGGCGACGGTGGGAAAGCGGTAGCGGTGGCGCTGGGAGGGCAGGTTGAAGGTGGGCGGGACGGCCGCGCCATACGTTAGAATTCCGATGGTGGTCCAAGCGGTGGAGGGGGTGGCGGCGCTAGGGTTAGGGGAGGTGGTGTATTGGAAGGTGTAGGTGCCGCTGGTGCGGTCGGCAAAAGCGGCGGTATTGTCGCGGGCGAAGGCGAAGCTGGCGAGGGGGAGGGGGGTGGGGCCCAAGTTGATGCCGCAGAAGCTATTGGTGGAGTTTCCGATCCAGCTGCTGGGGTTGCCGGAGCTGCCGTTGTTGAGGTTAGGAATGGTGTGGGTGGGGGCGTAGCCGGGGAGGAGGTCTTTGGCGAAGGCGAGGGCGCCGCGGGTGGCGAGGGCGAGATTGGCGGGCGGGTCGGAGGTGCCGCCTTCCTCGGCGAGGGTGAGGCCTGGGGGAGGGGTGGTTTCGATGGGGGCGTCGTGGAGGGAGACGGAGAGGCGGTTGGATCCTTGCGCTAACCACTGGCTGGGCAGGGGGATGGTGACGAAGGAGGCTTGGTTGATGGGGGCGGTGGCGCGGGTGGTGGCGCTGAGGGGCCCGGAGGGGAGGTTGTGGCGGGCGACTTCGTGGCCGTTGAGGTAGAGGGCGGCTCCGTCGTCGAGGAGGAGTTTGGCGGAGAGTTGGGTTTGGGCGGGGACGCCGCTGAAGGTGAAGGAGGTTTGGAAGTAGCAGATGGGGAGGGGAGAGGTGGAGGGATCTGCTAGGTTAGTGCCGAGGGGGACGAGGGGAGGGGTGTCCTCGAAGGCAAAGGCGCCGGGGCCGCTGCGCCATCCGCCGGTGGCGGCGGCGTAGGTGGACTGGGCCCAGTTTTCGCCGAGGTCGGTTCCTTGGAGGTAGATCCAGTCGCTGGCGGGGGCGATGTGGGATTGGGCCGGGCCGAGGAGGGGGGCGTTGGGAAAATTGGATTCGCCGGGAGTGCCGCCGACTTGCCAGCTAGCGGACCAGGCTTCCGGGGAGGTCCCGCTGCCGCTAGGATTTCGTTTGGATAGGCTGGCCCCGGAGCCATCTGCTCCGAGGGGCCAGCGGCCGCGGTCGGAGTATTCTAACTGATCCATGATGCGGCCGCTGCGGTTTTTGAGTTTGAGGGATTCGCCGCTGTTGGCGAGGCTGCCGGACCAGGGCCCGAGGGCGCTGGGGAGGGCGGCGGGGATGTTGGCGACGAGGAGATAAGCGCCTGCGGGGAGGGTGGTGCCTGGGGGAAAAGTGAAGGTGACGCCGCCGCTGAGGGTCCAGGCGGAGAGGTCGAGATCGACCGCCATTTGGTTGTAGAGTTCGATCCATTCGGCGGCGGCGGGGGCGGCCGGGTGGTACATGACTTCGTTGAAAACGGCGGCGCTTTCGAGGGCGCGGGCGGAAGGAAGACTGCAGAGGAGGGCGGCGCCGCAGGCGAGGAGGGACTCGGGGGAGCCGAAAAGGTGAGGGAGCGAAATCCGTTTCATAAAAGGCGGCCAGTGACCGCAGGATGCGGCGGTGGCAGCCAGTGAAGCAAAAGGGGGCGGCGGTGGCTATCTTTTAGGCTCGAGGGAGAGGAAAAATCCGCGATGTGATTTTTCCGCTAGGTGGCCGCGCCGGGCTTGCCTTTGCGGGGGGAAAGCGTGGCGCTGATAGGCGATGGGGCGTTAGGCGAGGATGTCCTTGATGACGTGGCCGTGGACATCGGTGAGGCGGCGTTCGATGCCGTTGTGATAGAAGGAGAGTTGTTCGTGGTTGAGGCCGAGGATTTCGAGGATGGTGGCGTGGAAGTCGTAGACGGTGGCGATGCCGTCGACGGCTTTGTAGCCGAATTCGTCGGTGGCGCCATAACTGAAGCCTGGTTTGACGCCGGCGCCGGCCATCCAGGCGGTGAAGCCGCTGGGGTTGTGGTCGCGGCCGCTGGCGCCCAATTGGAAAGTGGGCATGCGGCCGAACTCGGTGCACCAGACCACGAGGGTGTCTTTGAGGAGGCCGCGCTGTTTGAGGTCGGCGAGGAGGGCGGCGGTGGGTTGGTCCATGACTTCGCCGTGTTTGACGTATTGATCGGCGAGGGCTTTGTGGCCGTCCCAGTTGCTGACGCCTTCGCCGCCGGTTTGATAGGCACCATTGAAGAGTTGCACGAAGCGGACACCTTTTTCGACGAGGCGGCGGGCGAGGATGCAATTTTTGGCGTAGGCGGCTTTGAGGTCCTTGACGGGATTGCCGCCTTGGTCGGCGCCGTACATTTTGAGGATGTGAGCGGGTTCGCTAGAGAGGTCGGCGACTTCGGGGACGGAGAGCTGCATGCGGGCGGCCAGTTCGTAGCTGGAAATGCGGGCGGCGAGTTCGGAATCGTTGGGGAAGCGCTCCAGGTGGTGTCGGTTGAGGCGCGTTAGGAAATCGCGGGTGGCGCGGTCGTTTTCGGGGGAGGCGGAGGCGGGGCGGGCGAGGTTGCGGAGGGGCTGGGAGGCGTTGAAGTCGGTGCCCTGGAAAGCGGCGGGGAGGAACCCGGAGCCCCAGAAGTTGCCGGCGGATTGGGGGGCGCCGCGGGGATCGGGGATGGCGACGTAGGCGGGGAGGGTTTCGTTTTCGGTGCCGAGGGCGTAGGTGGTCCAGGCTCCCATGCTAGGAAAAGCATCGAGGGTGAAGCCGGTGGACATGAAATTTTCGCCGGGGCCGTGGGTATTGGTTTTTCCGGTGAGGGAGTGGATGAAGCAGAGGTCGTCGGCGAGGGCCCCGAGGTGGGGGACGAGGTCGGAGATCATTTTGCCGGACTTTCCGCGGGGGCGGAATTCCCAGGGGCTTTTCGTGAGGTTGCCTTGGGCGCCCTGGAAGGTGACGAGGCCTTCGGCACCGGGGAGGGGTTGGCCGTGGCGGCGGATGAGTTCGGGTTTGTAGTCGAAGGTATCGATTTGGCTGACCGCGCCGGAGCAGAAGATCATGAGGACGTTTTTGGCGCGGGGGGGGAAGTGGGGTTGGCGGGAGGCGTTGGGGTTAGCGGGGTTGATCGCGGGGCGGAGCGGGCTAGGGGCGGCTAGTGATTGATTTGCTAGAAGGTGGGTTAGAGCAATGCCGCCGAGGCCGGTGGCGGTCTGGGAGAGGAAGTGGCGGCGGCTGAGGAGGGGGTGCATTGCGGGAAAAGGTGAGAGGGAAAGCGGCGGGCCGGGGCGACTAGAAGAGGAAGAGGAATTCGCTGGAATTGAAGAGGGCGCGGCAGAACGAGGGAAGGCCTTGGGCGCGGATCATGGCGGCCGATTCGGCGAGTTCCCAGGCATCGGGGGGGCGAGCCGAGCAGAGGGCGAAGGCGAGGGCGGTTTGGGCCTCGGGGGAGTCGCCTGCTTCGCGGCGGAGGCGGGCGCTGAGGAGGTCGGCCTGCTGCAGGACGAACGTGCTATTGAAGAGATTGAGGGCCTGGAGGGGGGTGTTGGAGCGGCTGCGTTTGGACATGATTTGTCCGCCGTCGGGGCAGTCGAAGGAGCCGAAGACGCTGTCAGTGGCTTGGCGGATGCGGAAGAGGTAGACCATGCGGCGGAACTCCGCGGGGGTGTATTTTTCTTTGGGGAAATAGTGCATGACGTTTTCCTCGACGACTTCTTGGAGAAAGAATCCGGGGCCGCCCATGTGGGGGTCGAGGGTTCCGGCGACGGATAGGATACTGTCGCGGATGGCCTCGGCTTCGAGGCGGCGGGGGGTGTAGCGCCAGAGGAAGCGGCCGTCGGAATCGATTTCTTGGGCGGCGGCGCGGGGAGTGGAGGTTTGTTGGAAGGTTTGGCTGAGGAGGATGAGTTTTTGGATGTGTTTGATGGACCAGCCGCTTTGGACGAATTCGTGGGCGAGCCAGTCGAGCAATTCGGGGTGGGTAGGGCGGGCGCCGTTGATGCCGAAATCGCCGGGGGTGTCGACGATGCCGTGGCCGAAAATGTAGTGCCAGAGGCGGTTCACTAGCACCCTAGCAGTGAGGGGGTTTTGCGGGCTGGCGATCCAGCGGGCGAGTTGGAGGCGGCGCTGTTGTTCGGGTTCGTCGACGGCGAGGCCGAGGGAGCCGAGCACGGTGAGGGCGTCGGGGGCCACGACTTCGCGCTTTTGGAGGAGTTCGCCGCGGTAGAGGCGGTAGGTTTTGTCGGGCTGGGTGAAGGTTCCGATCCAGGCGTTTTGGGATCCGCGGAGGGCGGCGAGGCGGCTTCGGGTGGCGGCGAGATCTTGGAGCGCGGCGCGGGCGGCTGCGGCATCGGCAGGCGAGAGTTTGGCTAGGAAAGCGGCGGGGTCGGCGGGCCCGGCGAAGGGGGTGCGGGCTTCTGAGTTGGCTAGGGGGATCCAGGCGCCGGAGGGGCCGCGGGCTTCGATTTGATAGCGGATTGCCAGGCGGTCTTGGAATGCGCCGGAGCGGTCGCGGCCCCAGACGAGGCGCTGGATGCGGGTGGGGGCGGGGAAATCGATTTGGACCCAGCCGGTGGGGGCGGAGGCGATCCAGCTGTGTTCGTTGCCGGTTAGGCCGTCGTTGAGGTGTTGGAGTTGGTGGGCGGGGTATCCGGGGAGGGTGCCGGAAGCGGTGGGGATGGCACCGCGGGTGGCGAGGGCGACGTTTTGTCCGCTGGCGTCGTAGATTTCGAGTTCGTCGAGGCCGGGTTCGGCGGCGCTGCTAGCGGCGATGGTGAAGCGCACCGCGGAGGTTTCCAGGGCGGGGAAGGATTCCTCGTTGCGCTGGGCATTGACGGGAGGGAGGAGGGCGGCGCTGGGCGAGGCGGCGGCGGCGGCTTTTTGGCGGAAGGTTTCGAGGTGGGCTGCTTGGGCGGACTCGGCGGCGGCGAGGGCGGCCCCTTCTTTGGCGGCGGCCTCGCTTTGGGGTTGCCGGATGGGGCGCTCGCCGTGGTTGACCCCGGCGAAGACGGCCTGCATGGCATAGTAGTCTTTTTGCAGGATGGGGTCGAACTTGTGGTTGTGGCAGCGGGCGCAGCCCATGGTTAGGCCCATGAAGGCGGTGCCGGTGGTATTGACCATGTCGGCCAATTCATCTTGGCGCTGCATGGCGTTGAGGGTGGGGTCCCCTTTGACGATATCGTAAGTGCCGGCGACGAGGAAACCGGTGGCGGCGTCTTGGCCGAGGGCGTCGCCCGCGAGCTGTTCGCGGATGAACTGGTCGTAGGGTTTGTCGTCGTTGAAGGCGGCGATGAGGTAGTCGCGGAACGGCCAGGCGTTAGGGCGCGGGCGGTTGGTTTCGAAGCCGTTGGTGTCGGCGTAGCGGGCGATGTCCATCCAGTGGCGGGCCCAGCGTTCGCCGTAGCGGGGGCTGGCGAGGGCTTCGTCGACGAGGCGCTCGTAGGCGTCGGGGCGCGGGTCTTGGACGAAGGCCTGGACTTGCGCTGGGGACGGCGTTAGGCCGTGGGCCACCAGGGTGAGGCGGCGGAGCAGGGTAGGGCGATCGGCGGGCGGGGAGGGAGCGAGGGCCTTGGACTGGAGTTTGGCGAGGACGAAGGCGTCGATGGCCTGGCGGGCGAAGGGGTCGTCGCTGCGGGGGATGGGGGGGAGTTGGACCGGCTGGAAGGACCAGTGGTCGGTGGTCAGCTTGAGGGAAGCGGCGGCGGCGGCCTCGCCAGGCATGGCAGCTCCGGCGTCGATCCAGGCGCGCAGCAGGGCGACCTCGGCAGGCGCGAGGGACTCGCCCTTGTTGGGCATGTGCTCTTTGGGGTTTTCGGAGGTGACGCGCTTGATGATGAGGCTGTCGGCGCTTTGGCCGCGGACGAAGAGGGGTTCGCCGGAATTGCCGCCCTGGAGGATGCCGCGGACCTCGTCGAGGCGGAGTTGGCCTTTGGCCTGGTCGGCGTCGTGGCAGTCGGTGCAGTGTTTTTGCAGGAGGGGAAGGATGTCTGCGGTGAAGTCTGGGGGCGGGGGCAAAGCGGCGGCGGCCAGGGCGGGCAGCGCGGCCAGCAGCGCGGAAGCGAGGGCGAGCGGCAGCATTTTGAACGAAAGGTGGGTCATGGCGGGGAGGGTGGAGGGCGGCTTGGGCGGGAGGGCGCGCGCTGGTTAGCGGAAGTATTTCATGGCGGCCTCGGTGCGGCTGCGGACCTGCAATTTGGCGTAGATATTTTTAAGGTGCCCTCGAGTGGTTTCGATCGCGATCTGCAATTGATCGGCGATCTCCTTGTTCACCATGCCTTGGGATACGCAGCGGAGCACGGCTTCTTCTCGGGGGGTGAGGTTTTTGAGGGGCGCTGGGGTGAGCCTGGGGCGCTGAAAGGACTGGACGACGATGCGGGCGATCGGGCTGCTCATGGGGGCGCCTCCGGCGTGCACTTCTTGGATGGCACCCAGCACATCTGCCAGGGGCAGGCGCTGGAGGAGGCAACCGTCAGCTCCCTTTTCCAAGGCCTCAAAAATGAGGTCGCGGTCGCAGGTTGGGGTTAACATGACGACTTTAGCGTTAGGAAGCAAGGCCTTGAGCTGCGGGATGCAGGCGGCCCCGGACATGTTGGGGAGCCGCATTTCTAATAGTATAACATCGGGGGCGGCGGCGGCGATGCCGTGGAGGGCCGAGGGGGCGCTGCCAAAGGCGG
>CALQKQ020000047.1 GCA_943331195.2 Akkermansia muciniphila
ATGATTTGTTCGACGATGAGGTCTTTGCCTGGGGTGACTACGTCGAAGTCCGCAGTGGGGACCTCGGCTCCGGAGATGCGGGGAAGGCGCTCGGGGGTGCCCTCCTCAGTGGCACTGCGCTTGATGTGGGGAATAAAGCTGAGGTTGCCCACGGTGCTGTTGAGGATCTCGAACTTGGCGGGCGTGGCGCTGACGTAGAGGCGCTGGCGGGTGCGCTTCATGAATTCGGGGAACTTGAGGGGCCGGTTGTCGAGGGCACTGGGGAGGCGGAAGCCGTAGTCGACGAGGGTGGTTTTGCGGCTGTGGTCGCCTTCATACATGCCGCCGACCTGAGGGATGGTGGCGTGGCTTTCGTCGATCACGAGGAGGAAGTCGTCGGGAAAGAAGTCGAGCAAGGTGTAGGGCGTCTCTCCGGGGGGGCGGCCGGTGAGGTGGCGGCTGTAGTTTTCGATGCCTTGGCAAAAGCCCATTTCGCGCATCATTTCGAGGTCGTAGTCGGTGCGTTGGCGGATGCGTTGGGCTTCGAGAAATTTGCCTTCGGTTTCAAACTTGGCGACTTGGCTATCGGCTTCTTCGCGGATCTTGACGAGGGCGCCTTTCATTTTGTCAGCGGCGGTGACGAACTGTTTGGCGGGGTAGAAGGTGATGGCATCGATGACGTTGATGGCGCTGCCCGCGAGGGGATCGAAGAGGGTGATGCGGTCGATTTCGTCGCCGAAGAACTCCACGCGCACGGCTTCGTTTTCCAGGGAGGCGGGCCAGACTTCGACCACGTCGCCGCGGGCGCGGAACTTGCCGCGCTGGAAGGAGATGTCGTTGCGTTCGTAGAGCATTTCCACGAGGCGGGTGAGAAAGTGGTCGCGGTCCATCAACATGCCTTTGCGGACGGGGAACATGGCTTGGGCGTAGTCGTCGGGGGATCCCAAGCCGTAGATGCAGGAGACGCTGGCGATCACGATGACGTCCTCGCGGGTGAGGAGGGCGCTCATGGTGCTGAGGCGGAGGCGCTCGATCTCGTCGTTGATGGAGGAGTCTTTTTCGATGTAGGTATCGCTGCGCGGGATGTAGGCCTCAGGTTGGTAGTAGTCGAAGTAGGAGACGAAATATTCGACGGCGTTGTGGGGGAAAAACTGGCGGAATTCGGAGTAAAGTTGTGCCGCGAGGGTTTTGTTATGGCTGATGAGCAGGGTGGGCTTGCCGGTGTTGGCGATGACGTTGGCGACGGTGAAGGTTTTTCCGGAGCCGGTGACGCCGAGCAGGGTTTGGTGGGGATTGCCGGCTTGGATGGAGCGGGTCAGTTTTTCGATGGCCTGGCCCTGATCTCCGGCGGGGGGGAAGGGGGAGGTGAGCTGGAAGGTGGCCATGGAGCGGGTCAGGGGGCGGTTTTGAGGTGCCCGTGGAGGAGGCGGATGACTTCGGCGATGCCGTCGGGGTGTTGGTGGCCGCTGTGATTGGAGGGGATGATGCGTTGGCTCGTGGCACCGGGGAGGTGGCTGCTGAGGTAGGGGACGAAGCCGTCGCTGCCGCGTTCGGGATCGGCGGCGGCGCGGGGTTTGCCGCGGTCTCCGATGATGCTGTGGTAGGGGATGCCGGGATGGATGGGGATGGTGTTGACGGTTTTGACGAAGGTATTGCTGGGGGTCAAGGTGTCGATGCTGGTGGGGAGGTTTTCATAGGCGAGGCCGCCTTGGGAGAGGGTGACGGCTTGGGTGAGGGCGTCGCCGATGGCCAGCATGGTTTGGGGCACGCGAACGAGGCGGCGGCCGATGCGGCCGATCCAGTTGCCGGCCATTTCGGCGCCGCGGTGGGGGGAGCAGATGAAGATGGCGCGGGCGATTTCGGGGCGGGAGTCGAAGATGAGCATGTCCTTCATGAGCTGTTTTTCGCGCGGCGACATTCTGACGTCTTCTGGAGGAGCGTGGAAGTAGGCGTCCCAGATCTTGGTTTCGCTGTCGGTGATCATGAGGCGTCCGATCATGCCGCCCATGCTGTGTCCGATATAAACCATGGGTTTTTGGTGGGGGAAAATGAGGTGGGAGCGGTCCAATTCTTTGCGCAGCAGGGAGGCGGCGTAGGGGTAGGGGTAGCCGCTGGGGTAGGAGTAGGCCCAGATTTGGTATTTTTTGCGGATGAGGGGGTCGGCCCGGAGGGCGTTGACGAGGGGGATCCAGGTGGCGGGGGTGTCGAGCAAGCCGTGGACCAGCAGCAGGGGGATGCGGCTATCGTCGTAGGGGCGCAGGCGGGAGATGCGGGCGGTTTCGGCGTATTTGTCGGGGTCGAGGAGGCGGGCCAGCCCAAGTTTTTCGGGCCGCTCGCGGGTCAGCAGCACGGCCAGGGGGGTGCTGAAGTCGGCGGCGAGCGGGTAGGTGTGGCGGCCCACGCGGACGGTTTCGTTGTCGAGGGGGTCGAGGAAGGAGACTTGGCAGCGGTTTCCCTGGAACTCGGCCACGGCGGAGACGCCGTAGTAGGTGCGGGGCTGACTGAGGGTTTCGCGGAAATTGGTTTTGGGGGTGCGGCCGATGGCGACGAGGGAGGCTCCGAGACCGGGGCGTTCCACGCGGTTTTTCAGGTAATCGCCCCCGATGGCGACCTGGTCGGTGGGGAGAAACTCATAGGTTCTGGGATGCCAATGGGCGCGGGGCCCTTGCTGGAAGGCAAAGGTGAAGCGGCCGACTTGGAGGGGGCGGTCCCAGGGATTGTAGTCGTGGGCGCGGATGAGGGAGAAGACGCGATCGAGGGCGAAGTTGTAGGCCTGGCGAGCGGCGGCGTCGGCGGGGCGGCGATCGAGTTGTTGGGCGAGTTCTTGGAGGGCGCTGAGGTAGTGTTCGGCGGCTTGGAGGGGGTATTTTCGCTCGCATTTGCTGGCCTCGAGAAAGGCCTGGGCGTGGCTTTGGATGGAAACGGTGAGTCCGGCGGCGGGGAGCGGGAAGACGGGGGTGATCTCCTTGAGCACGGCGATGCGGGTGCAGCTGCTGAGGAGAAAAACGGCGAAAAAGAGGGAGAACAGGCGCATGGTCGGAACGGTCAGGCGATTCAGCCGCAGGGAGGTGGGCCGGAGGGGCCAGCGGTAGGGTCGAGGCGGGTGGCATTCCACCGCGATTTAGAAACAAAGCTTGGGCGAGGCCGACGCTCGTCCCGGAACACCGGCAATTGCATCCCCGGAATCCCATGGTAGGGATCGGGGCGCTGGGAACCCGCGGGTTTTCTCCGCTTCCAGCCTGTCGCCGCCTTTCTCTCCATGTCCGAATTTCTCACTTTGCTCCGCTTTGGCGGCACCCTGCTGCTGGTGCTGTTGGTTTTCAATTTCATCATTTTGGTGCATGAATGGGGCCACTTTTTGGCGGCGCGCTGGAGGGGGTTGAAGGTGGAGAAATTTCAGATTTGGATGGGCGAGCCGCTTTGGAAGCGCACCTGGAATGGGGTGCAATATGGCTTGGGCTGGCTGCCCCTGGGCGGCTTTGTGGCGCTGCCGCAAATGGCGCCCATGGAAGCCATTGAAGGCCGCACGGATCCCGTGGGCGAAGTCCTCCCGCCCATCAAGCCGCTCGACAAAATCCTGGTGGCCTTTGCCGGGCCGCTCTTTAGCGCCGCGCTGGCCCTGGTTTTCGCTCTGTTAGTAAGTTTCTTTGGCAAGCCGCAGCACCCCTCGGATCGCACCACGACGATTGGCTATAAAGTGCCCGGCATGGCTGCGGCCCAGTCCGAATTGCAGCCGGGGGACCGCATTTTGCAGATTGATGGACGGAAGGTCAGCTCGTTCATGGGCATTCACGGCAGCGTGGCTTGGGCGGTGGCCTCGAGCCAGCACAACCCCATCGACTTCCTCGTGCAGCGCCCCGGTGAGCCCGGTGAGCGCCTTGTTAAGGTGGAGGCCTCCATGTCTTCCGACCCAGACTACGTGGCCTGGGAGGCGAAAAGCTGGTGGCAGAAAGCGCTCGGCCGGCCGCCGCTGCGCCGCGTGGGGATTGGGCCGGAGCTGAACTGGCAGATCGACAAGGTCATCGCGGGCAGTCCGGCCGAGGCCGCCGGCTTGCAAGTGGGCGATATTCTCACGGCGATGAATGGGCAAAAGCTGTATGCCTCCGCCAATGCTTTGGAGCTGCAGGCGGAGCGCAGCGAGGGGCAGGCCATCGCCTTGACGTACCGGCGCGGCGACCAGGAAGCGCAGACTTCCCTGATTCCCCGCAAGCCGATCGCGCCCAAGGACCTCAAGGCCAGCACGGGCTTAGGCTACAAACTGGCTGACGCCGACACCGTCGTCATGGATCATCCGAATCCCTTCCAACTGGTCTATGCCGCGGGAGCCAACACCGTTTCCACCCTGGTGGCGCTTTTCAGCCCCAAGTCGGAGATCAAGGCTTCGCACATGAACGGTCCCGTGGGGATTTTGCACCAGTATTACAATATCATCCAAAGCGAACACGCCTTCCGCTTGGTGCTCTATTTTAGCGTTATTCTCAACATCAGCCTCGCGCTCTTCAATCTGCTGCCGCTTCCCGTGCTCGACGGCGGCCACATCACGCTGGGTTTCCTCGAAATGATCCGGGGCAAAGCGGCCAACCTCAAGGTGCTCGAATACCTCCAACTCGCCTGCGTCATGATGCTGCTCTGCTTTGTCGTCTTTGTCTCGCTCAAAGACGTCGGCGGCCTCGCCAACGGCGGCGGCAACGGCAAGCCCGAGGAGGTGAAATTCGGACCTTCCCCCGCCGCGTCCCCCGTGTTAGGCCCCATCAAGCCCTGAGCCCCGCTCGCCCTTCTCATGCTCCGCTACTGCCCTGATTTCTACCGCTTCCAGCGGCGCCCTACCCGCGTGGTGATGGTGGGAAATGTCGCCATCGGAGGCGACCATCCCGTGCGCGTGCAAAGCATGATCACCAGCGACACCCGGGACACCGAGGCCTGCGTGAAGGAAGCGCTCGGCCTGGTGGAAGCCGGCTGCGAAATCGTTCGCGTCACCGCCCAGACCCGCGTCTACGCGGCCAACCTCCAGCACATCAAAGCCGGTCTCCTCGCGGCCGGCTGCGACACGCCCCTGGTGGCCGATATTCACTTCAAGCCGGATGCCGCCATGGAGGCCGCCCAATGGGTCGAAAAAGTTCGCATCAATCCCGGCAACTTCGTCGACAAAAAGAAGTTCCAGATTCGGGAGTATTCCGACGCCCAATACGCCGAAGAGTTAGAGCGCATCCGCGAGGCTTTTATGCCCCTGGTCCGCCTCTGCCAAGAAAGGGGCCGCGCCATGCGCATCGGCACCAATCACGGGAGCCTCAGCGACCGCATCATGAACCGCTATGGCGACACCCCGAGCGGCATGGTGGAGAGCGCCTTGGAGTTTGCCGAAATCGCCCGCTCCCTCGACTATCATAACTTTGTCTTCTCCATGAAGGCCTCCAATCCGAAAGTGATGATTGAGGCCTACCGCTTGCTCGTGGCCCGCCTGGAAGCGCAAGGCAGCGATTGGAACTACCCCATTCACCTCGGCGTCACCGAGGCTGGCGACGGCGAGGATGGGCGCATCAAAAGCGCCATCGGAATCGGCTCACTGCTCAGTGACGGCATTGGCGACACCATTCGGGTCTCCCTCACGGAAGATGCTATCCACGAAATTCCCGTCGCCCAAGCCCTGGTGCGCTGCCTGGCGGTCGAGTCCGCCCGCCCGCCTTTGCCTCTGCTCGGGAAGCCGCTGAATTACGATCCCTTCCACTACGCCCGGCGGGCCAGCCAAGGGCAAGAAGTCCAAGCGCTCCGCCTCGGAGGCGGGGAAACCGTGCGCGTTTTCACGAGCCAAGCCAAGTGGCAGGCCCTCGCCCACAAGCTCAAGCAACTCGGCGAGTATCAGCCCGAAATCGTCACCGAGACCAGCGGCCTGCTCGCCCTGGACCCCCTGGACGACGCCGCCGTCGCCGCGCTCAACGCGGCCCCCGAGCCGCAGCTGGTCACCCTGCCCGACGGCTGGCCCCACCCGGTCATTCCATCCTATCGCCTGCTCGCCGCCCGCATTGATACCCGGCACGCCATCGTGTTGAAGGACACCTGTTTTCCCTCCAGCGACGCAACGCAGCCCTTCCTCGACGCCCTCCTTCCGGCCGCCGCTTATTTGGGATCGCTGCTCTGCGACGGCATTGGCGACGCTGTCCTCATCCAGGGCGAGGCCGCCCCTGCCGCCAGCTTGCGCTTGGCTTATAATATCCTGCAAGCTGCGGGAACCCGCATTTTCAAAACCGATTACGTGGCCTGCCCCAGCTGCGGGCGGACCCTTTTCAATCTACAAAGCACCACCGCGCGCATTCGCGAAGCCACCGGCCACCTCAAAGGCGTCCGCATCGCGGTGATGGGCTGCATCGTCAACGGACCCGGCGAAATGGCCGACGCCGACTTCGGCTACGTGGGCGGCGCTCCAGGCAAAATTAACCTCTACGTCGGCAAAACCGCCGTGGAATTCAACATCCCCGAGGACAACGCCGTGGCGCGCCTCACCGACCTCATCCGCGCCCACGGCAAGTGGGTGCCGGCTCCCCAGGCTTGAAAGGGGGATCTACCGATAGGGTCGCCCCTTCAGGACTTTGTTTGCTGTTGGGCTTTGGGGACACCCAGGGCGTTGCCCAGGGCTGGTATGAGCAGCCCCGTTGGGGCAGGGGCACCGCTATTTGGGACCGGCCAAATGACCAGGTGACCGGCCAAACGACGACCGGCAATCTACCGACCGGCAATCTACCAGGTAATTTGCGCGCGCCAGCCCCTCTCCCCGCAAATGGCTGGATAATCTGTCCTGCCAGACAATGGGTGCCGCCTGCGAAAGTCGGCCCAGCCCGCAGCTCCGGCAATCTACCAGGTCATTTGCGAGGATCCGTTGCGGGCGGTGCCCATCTTCCAGGCCCTGGGAAACAAACAAGGCGCAGGGGGGAGCCCCTGCGCCTTGTTGGCGTGAATGATGGAGGGAAGGCTTACTTCTTGCCTTTGCCCTTCTTCTTGGTGTCGGCGACGGCGACGGCGACGACTTCGACGACGCGGGGAGCGGCGACGAGCATGATGACGACATCAGGACCGAGTTTGGTGGTGACGCCTTTGGGGAGGGTGATTTCCTTGGTGTGGAGGCTGCCACCGATTTCGACGGCGGAGATGTCGACGACGATTTTCTCGGGGAGGTCGTTGGGGAGGCAGGTGATGTTGAGGGAGTGGACGAGGAGTTCCACGAGGCCGCCGGCTTTAGCGCCGACGCATTCGCCGCCGAGTTCGACGGGGACCTTGGAGTGGATGACTTCGTCTTCGCGGATGGCGTGGAAATCGACGTGGAGGACGTTGCCGTTGAGGGGGTTGTGCTGAACGTCTTGGATGATGGCGAGTTTGGATTCCTTGGCGTCATCGAGGGTGAGGTCGACGAGGATGTGCTCGGAGACGCTGTGATGGAGGACGGATTCGAGGGCCTTGCGGTTGAGGCGGATGTTGGTGGCGGTCATGTCCTTGCCGTAGACGACGCCGGGGATGAGGCCCTCGGCGCGGAGGGAGGTGAGGGCGCCGCTGCCGCTGCGTTTGCGGGTGTGGGCAGTGATTGCTGAGGTCTTGGCCATGATGTGGGAGTCTGATTAGGTCTAATATGGGAGACGCTGTGGGGGACAGGAGGGCCACCCGTGGGGGAAAACCAAACTGGCGAGGCAGCGGATACGCCTGATCCCGGACTGGGAAAGGGGTGGGGATTTTAAGGGCGATGGGGCGGCTGTCAATGGGGATGGCGTTTGCCAAAGGGGAGGGGCGCTTTTAGGATGGGGGATGCTGCCTTGGCTTCAAACGGAACGCCCCCCGCTTTATTTGGCCCCCATGGCTGGGGTGACGGATGCGGTATTTCGTCGGTTGTGCAAGGAATTGGGAGCGGAGGTGATGGTGACGGAGTTTGTGTCTAGCGAGGGGATCATTCGGCGGGATGATCGGACGCGGCACTACACGGATTTTGAGGAGGAGCAGCGGCCGGTGGGGGTGCAGCTCTTTGGGGCGCATCCGGAACACATGGCGGAAGCGGCGCGGAAGGTGATGGATTGGAAGGCCCCGGATTTCATCGATTTGAATTTTGGCTGTCCAGTCAACAAGGTGGTGGCGAAGAATGGGGGGTCGTCGCTGCTGAAGGATTGTCCGCTGTTGAGTGCGGTGGCCAAGGCGGTGGCGCAGGCGGTGCCGATTCCGGTGACGGCGAAGATTCGGATTGGCTGGGATGAGCAAAGCATCAATGCGCCGCACATTTGCCGCTTGTTGGAGGATTGCGGAATTGCGGCGGTGACGATTCACGGGCGCACGCGGGCGCAGGGCTACACGGGCCAGGCGAATTGGGAGGTCATCGCGGAGTGCGCGGAGTTGTCGGGGTTGCCGATCATTGGCAATGGGGATCTGGCGAGTGGCCGGGACATTGAGCAGCGCCGCCGCACTACGAAGGTGCGCGGGCTGATGATTGGTCGGGCGGCGATGGGGTATCCGTGGGTTTTCCGCGAGGCGCGCCACTATTTAGAGACGGGCACGGCCTTGGCTCCGGTGGAGGCGGAGGAGCGCTGGGCGTTCATGCTGCGCCATGCGCGGCTGGCCATGGAGACGGGGCGCTTTGACGGCGAGCGCTATTTGATGCAGTCGCTGCGTTCGCGCTTGATGGCCTACAGCAAGGGCTTGCCGGGCGGCCGGGCCCTGCGGCAGCGCTTTTGCCAGATCCAGAGTTTGGGTGAACTGGAGGATATTGCGGCGGCTTGGCTGGCGAAGGATGCTGAATTCCATGGGGCGGCGGCGGACGAGGAGGTTTTGGCCCTGCCTGTCTGAAGGCGGCGGCGGCACCCATTGTCGCTTGCTGGGGGGGGCATCTGGGGCTTGGAATGTTCTTCTATGTTTACGGGCATTATCGAAAGCACTGGGTCGGTGGCAACCCTGCGGGCGACTTCGCAGGGCGGCCGCCTTGAGCTGGAAGGGGTGGCCTTTGCCAGCGATTTGGTGCTGGGGGAGAGTGTCGCGGTGAACGGCTGCTGCCTCACGGTGGTGTCTTATGGAGAGGGCCGCGTGGCCTTTGATCTCCTCCAGGAAACCCTGCGCCTGACGAATCTCGGGGCCCTCGCGGCCGGGGAGGAGGTCAACTTGGAGCGGGCCCTCCGCGCGGGGGACCGCCTCAGCGGACACTTTGTGCAGGGTCACATTGACGGGACGGCCCGCGTTCTTGCCTATGAGGCGGAGGGCCAGGATCACCGCTACAGCCTGGCTTTGCCCGAAGCAGGGCGCCGCCTAGTGGTGCCCAAGGGATCCATCGCGGTGAACGGCATCAGCCTCACCATTGCTGCGCTGGAGGATGATAGCTTTACCTTGTGGATTACGCCGCACACCCATGGGGTGACCAATTTGAGACAGGCTGGAGTGGGGCAGTTGGTGAATTTGGAGTATGACTTTCTGGGGAAGCAGGTGGAGCGGCTCTTGGCGTTGCGCGGCCTTTGAGCTTGAAGGTTCGGGGGTGGTCTGGAGGGACGGATTCCGCCCGTGGTTGACAAGCCCCGGTGCCCGCTGTCCATTGCCCGCCCCTGCTGGCTCCCCCTGAGGGGCCCCATCAACCACCTCCCACCCCGCCGCTCTTTTCATGGACTTCGTCACGCCCTCCATTGCTGAAATCGCCCCCTCCATCACGCTCGCCGTTACCGCCCAGGCCGCGAAAATGAAAAAGGAGGGCATCGACGTCTGCTCCTTTGGTGCCGGCGAGCCGGACATGGACACGCCCGCTTACATCAAGGATGCGGCAGTGGCCGCCTTGGCCAGTGGCAAAACCAAGTATACCGCCAGCGCTGGACTCCTGGAATTGCGCGAAGCCCTCTGCGCCAAGTTGAAAGCCGACAACGGCCTGAACTACACCCCAGACCTCATCAGCGTGAACTGCGGGGCCAAACATTCCTGCTACAACGCCATCCTCGCCACTTGTGGCCCGGGCGATGAAGTGGTGATCCCTGCGCCCTTCTGGACGAGCTATCCCGACATGGTTCGCCTCGCCGGAGCCACTCCGATCATCGTTCACACCAAGGAGGAAAACGGTTGGAAGATGACCGCAGAGGAGTTCGAGAGCGCCATGAGCCCCTCCACCAAGATGGTCATCATCAACAGCCCCGGCAATCCCACGGGCGCGGTTTATACCAAGGAAGAACTCGAAGCCATTGGCGACATCGCCGTCGCCGAAGACATCCTGATTCTGTCCGACGAAATTTACGAAAAGCTCATCTACGATGAGGCCGAGCACGTCAGCATCGCTAGCATCTCGCAGGAACTGCGCAACCTCACCATCGTGGTCAACGGGTTTTCCAAGGCTTACAGCATGACCGGCTGGCGCGTCGGCTACACGGCCACCGCCAACAAGAAAATCGCGGAGGCCATCGACACCATCCAAAGCCACACCACGAGCGCCCCGGCCACCTTCGCCCAATACGGGGCCCTGGCCGCCCTCAGCGGCGATCCTAACGTGGTCGAAGACATGCGCGCCGAGTTCGATCTGCGCCGCGGCTACATGGGCCAGCGCTTGAGCAAAATCAATAACATCAGCGTGGTCGAGCCCAAGGGCGCTTTCTATTACTTGGTGAACATCGGCAAGATGGGCCTCTCCAGCATGAACTTCGCGGAAAAGCTGCTCATTCGCAGCCACGTCGCCGTCGTCCCCGGCATCGCCTTTGGTGCCGACGACACCGTCCGTTTCAGCTACGCCTGCAGCCTCGACGTCATCAAGACTGGCCTCGACCGCTTCGAGGAGTTTTGTAAGGCTCACTGAGCCTGCGGCGGCCGGGATGCTCGCCATCTCCTAGCCTTTCCGGCGGCCCCTTTTCAAGGCCTGGTCTACGCCCTAGACCAGGCCTTTTTTTGGGGCATGGCGCCGCCGCCCTTTGGCCAAACCCGCGCTACTGCTGCATCCATGAACCAAGGTCTTTTGCCGAGCCCCGGGCTGATGTTGCTTGGCAAGGCGGTTTCCCGGGCGGGCGCTTGCCGCCGGGCGGGCGGTTATATTTTAGGGATCGGGTGGCTGTTGGGCGCGCCTGGGGCGGGCGCGGAAGAAAGTCGGTCCCCGGGGCGGACCGTCGGCGACTTTGCCCCCTGCGCCTTCGCCCACTATAGCTTTGGCACCGCCGTCGACGCGGCGGGCCAGGTCCTCTTCACGGAATTCAATCACCGCAAAATCCGCCGCTGGAATCCGCAGACGGGCCAGCTCGGGGCGGACTCAGCCGTGGAAGTGCCGGGTCTGTTTGGCTTGGCGGCGGGCGCTGCAGGCGACCTTTTCGCGGGACTGGACTTGGGCGATGGGGGAAATCCTGGCAAGATCCTCCGCCTGGGGGCGGACGGTTCCTCGACCGCGATTGTGGAGAAAATCACCCGCCCGCGCCAGTTGAGCTGCGACGCGGCGGGCAATCTCTATGCTGTGCTCGAAGGGGGTCAGGTGCTCCGCTGGGACCGGGCGGCGGGGACCGTGGTCGAAGTGATGCGAGCGCAGTCCCCCGTCTGCGGCATCGCGGTGGGGCCGGACGGTTCGATTTATGTCAGCGAATACGGCGTTTTCGAAACCGCTCCTGAAGGCTATGCGCGGCCCCTCACGCCGGGGCAGATCAAGGTGAAGCGCCCTAGCGGGGAGATCGCGATCCTAGCCAAAGGCTTCTGGCGCGCCCGCGGCTTGGCCCTGCTGGGGAAACAGTTGTATCTCTGCACGGAGTCGGATCGCGAGGACCACGGCAACGCTGGCCTTTTGGTGCGCGTGGATAGGGTCACTGGGGCTGCGGAAACCTTGCTCGACGACTTGGATTACCCGCAGTTTCCCGCCGCTAGCCCGGATGGCCGCCTGTATTTTACGCTAGGGCGCGACAATCGCTTGGTGAGCTATGATCCGGCGGCGCTCTTTGGGGAGGTGGCGGTCCCGCCTAAGCTGGCGGTGGGTGCGCGGGTGCGGGGAGGCAAACTCGCCTGGGAGGAGGCGGGGGAGGGCACGGCCTTTGTGGTGCGGGCGCAGCAACAGGTCATCAGTGGCCGCTTGCAGCCGAATCCCGGGGCTCGCCAGATGGAAGGTTGGCTAGAAATACCGGCAGGGCGCTTTCAGCTCAACCCGCAGGATCTCTATGTAGAATATGATGCTGAGCATCCTGGACCGGGGCTTTTTGAGCTGCCGAAAGTGGAAAGCAGCGTCGCGTCGGGCCAGCTGCGGGTCGAGGTTTTCCCGCGGCGGAGCCATCAGGGCTGCCGCTGGCCGATGCGGCATGTGGGCACCAGCCGCGAAGCGCCTGCGGCTGGCTTCAGCGAGCAGCCGGAAGCCTTTCGCCTTTATTTCTCCTGGACGGCGGGGAGTTAGAAGGCGTTGTCAGGGTGGGCCGGGGGCGGGCCTAGCGCCACAGTTGGCTAGGGAATTTTTTAGCGATGGTTTGGCGGTGTTTGGGCCATTCGCGGGCGAGGAAGGCGGGCCAGTCGGCGGTGGTGGCGAGGCGTTTGCCGTCGGGGGTGGCGAGGCTGAGGAGGAGGGGAAGGCGGCCTTCGCAGAGGCTGGGGTGTGCTTTGAGGTCGAAGCAGTCCCGGATGCTAACTTGGGCCTCGGGGGCGTCGTTGAGATAGCTGATTTTTTGGCTGCGGGGGCCGGGCCAAGGGATGGAGAGGGGCAGCAATTCGTCGAGCCATGGGACTTGGCCTGGTTCCAAGTGCTGGTGGAATGCGGCGACGAGGGGCGCGGCCTGAGCTTCTTTGACCAGGGAAAGGCCGGTGAAGGCCCGGGCGAGACAGGCGGTGATGGCGGCGTCGTCGATGGGGGCGAATTCTAATTCTGGCAGGGTGGCGTGGATCAGGTTGACCCGGGCGATGAATTGCTTGATGCGGTGATCCAGCAGGGGAAGCTCAAAGGATCCGCTGCGGTAGGCCTCGGCGAGGCAGCGTCCGCTGGCGAGGGGATCGAGGTCGCGTTGTTGGGCTTTTTGTTCGATGACGAGATCGTGATAGCGGAGCAGCTTCATGGCGGCGACGCGTTTATTTTGGGCATCGAAGTGGTGCTCCACGGTGCTGTGGAGATGTTGGGGATACATCTCGGCGATCCAGGCCGGCTGGACGGCGGTGGCGAGGCTGAGGAGAGTTAGGGGAGAGGCGCCGCGCGAGGGGGCTTCGCGGAGGTTGGCGGCGACAAAAAAGGCGGCGTCTTGGACCACGCTTTCGCGGACGAGTTGGCCTTGCCTTTGCTCGGTTAGGTCGCAGTTGAGCTGGCCGGGGGCGCGGCGTTTGGCGAGTTGATCGACGAAGCCGGCGAGGAGGCAGCGCGGCAGGGCCTCGTCGTGCTGGGCGGGGCTCGTGGTGTTAGGGGTTCGGTCGCTCAGTCCTTGTTGGCGGGCGGCTTGGAGGATTTGTTGGTAGGTGTGCTCGACTTGGCGGGCGACTTGGGCGTTGATGCCATAGCTGCGGCAGCGCTC
>CALQKQ020000048.1 GCA_943331195.2 Akkermansia muciniphila
ACAGCGCCATCGCCAACCTCCTCCCCCTCGCGTTCCGCCCCTCCTTCCCCCCCCTCCTCAACGCCGCCAGCGCCGCCATCCTCACCGGCCTCCTCCTCCGCCTCGCCCGCCGCCGCTGGTCCGACCCCCAGCGCCGCGCCCGCGCCGCCCAAGCCCGCGACTTCCGCCACCTCCTCGCCCAAGCCGACTCCCTCGCCCAGCGCGGCGACGTCCCCGGCTTCTTCCAAGCCGGACGGCGCGCCCTCCAAACCCGCCTCGCCGAAATCTGGCAGCGCCCCGGTCAAGCCCTCGCCTTAGCCGATCTCACCGGACAACTCCCCCCCGACTCCCCCGTAATCGCCTTTTTCCGCGAAGCCGATCTCCAAGAATTCAGCCCCCCAACCCCCCGAGTACATTCCCCCCTCCCCCAAGGCCAAGCCCTCCTCCAACAGGCCCTCCACAGCCTAACCGCCTCCTCCGCGCCATGAGCTCCCCCCTTCCCCTGCCCTGGCTCATCCTCCTGCCCCTCCTCAGCTGCGCCGCCCCCCTCCGCGCCAGCCCCCTGCAAGAGGCCCAGGCCGCCTTCGCCGCCGGAGACTTCGCCAAGGCCGCCCCCGCCTACCAACAACTCATCGCCACCGAAGGCCCCAGCGCCTCCCGCTTATATCAGTTAGGAAATGCCTATTTTTCCCTTGGCCAATTCGGCCAGGCCGTCCTCGCCTATGAGCGCGCCGCCCTCCTTCAGCCCCGCGCCTCCGACATCCAAACCAATCTCCAACAAGCCCGCCAATCCGCCGCACCCTCCGCCATCCCCGACACCCCCAGCGCCCTAACCTCCCCGACGCGCTGGCTCAGCCTTCACGAATGGTCCTGGATCACCGCCCTGGGAGCCGCCGGCTTGGGCCTCCTCACTCTCGCCTGGGGACTGCACGGCTTCACCACACCCCAGTGGCAACGCGCCGCCCGCCTCGGCCTCGCCCTCAGCCTAACCGGGACCATTCTCGGAGGCACCGCCCTCTGGCTGCGCCGCAACGAAGCTCACTGGGGCATCGTCATCGCCCTCAACCCCACCCTGCGCCTCTCCCCCTTCGCCGAAGCCGCCTCCGCCGGACCACTCAACAGCGGCAGCCGCGTCATCCTCGGCCCCCAAGTCCAAGGCTGGACCCGCCTCACCGTTCCCGAGCGCAATGTCGCCGGCTGGCTTCCCCATACCGAGGTCGCCCCGCTCATCCCCCGACCCGGCCAACCCTAAAAACATCCCGCCTCCCCGAATCATCCCACCCCTCAGCGGCGATTCTTCTTTTGCTTGAGATAAAGCGGCAAAAACTCCCTCTCAATAAAACCAAACGCGGCCTCCAGTCCCTCCGCTTGGTAAACTTGGCCAATGCGACTCTCCACCCGCGTCGGCGGCCCAAAGGCACTGAGAAACGCGTTGCTCGTCATCGCCGCAAATTCCTCCTGACCCATCCCCCCAGTTTGACGCAAAATATACTGCCGCGAAAACAGACTCAGCACCGCATCACCTATCCAGGCCTCCTCGCGCTCCAGCCGCACCGCATCTAACTCTTTCATGGGCGACAGTCCCACACTATTCCTCAAACTGAATCACGTCGTCATCCACGGCCGGCAACATGCCCACCGGCATCGTCCCCGGCACCAGGTCCGCCACACATTCCGTCGGATTCACCGTGTCGCTAATCCGAATCTTGCCAATCACCGCTGACTTCCGCCGCAGCGAAAATTGCGCGCCCGCCCGCAAGCCCACATTCGACCCACTGTTCAACACAATCATGCCCTCTTTCTCCGCAAACAGCTTCACCCGCGCAATCGCCGGCAAAGCCACAATGCGCTGCTGCACCCGCGTCAGCGCCTGACCCTCCAAGGTCGCCGGCAACGTCAAAGAATCGGTCGCCACCCGGTCCGCCGAACCAAGATTCAATACCGCCCGCTCATCTTCCAGCATCCGAGGATCATCCGCCGCCGCCAGAGGCGGAGCCCCGGCGCTGGGCGCGCCCGGAGATGCCGCCGCCGCTGGATCGCGCGGCGGCAAGGGAGCCGCCGCCACCGGAGCCACCGGCGGAACCACCGGCGCCGCCGGAGGAGAAGCCACCGGAGCCGGCTGCGCCTGCTTCTTGGCCATTTCTTCCATCCGCGCGATCATCTTATCGTTGATGGCATTCTGCGCCACCAAGCGGCTGTCCAAGTCGCTCTTCAGCGTCAAATAGGCCGCCACCGCCAGCAAGACGATCACCGCAGAAAGGGCAAATTGGGTAAGTTTCATAGCAAAAGGGAAGTCTAGTCGCCAGGGGCAACGTCAGGCCATCTCGTTCAATGGGCCGCCGCCGGAGCTTCCGTTTTCACCGCATGCGCATCTCCTGAGGCCGCGCCGTGGCTGCCGCCGTGCCCGGCAGCTTCGTGGCTGACGCGCCGATTTTGATTAAACATTTTGGTCTGTTCCCAGGTCTGCTGCTCGCAACCGAGCGTGGCAGCGAGGGCAAAAGCGAGGGAGGCAAGGGCGAGGTGCTTTTTCATGGAGGGAGTGTGAAGATTGAGAAAAGGCCCGCAGTTGCAACCGGGAATGGCAGATCCACCCTCAGTTTCCCGCCGAGGGTAAAACGTGTAGCATCAAGTAAACCACCGGACCACTCACCGCGACGTAAAACCACAGCGGGAAAATCACTTTCACCATCCGCCGGTGCGCCGCGCGCCGGTCCGCCCAGCCAGACAAGTAGGCCAATAAAATAAAGGGCAACGTCACCGCCGCCAACACCACGTGCGTTATCAAAAGGAAAAAATAAACCGGCCGAACCCATCCCGTCCCCGCATACTTCACCTCCGAGCTGGTGAAATGATAGGCCACATACAGAAGCAAAAATAACCCCGACAGCGCCATGGCCGCCGTGATGAAATGCCGGTGCTTCTCAATCTCACCCCGCTTCACCGCCATCACCGCCAACACCAAGCACGTTGCCACCAAAACATTGATCCCAGAATAAACCGCCGGAAGAAAATCCAAGCTCACTCCCTCCGGCAAGGCCAGGTGCCACTCCGGTCGCCGCATCAAGCCCACCACAATCCACACCAACACACTAACCACCCAGACGCCGCCGCGCAGCTGCCGTTCCCGCGCTTCGCTTATTTTAGAAGAACTCTCACTCATTGGGCTGCTCCTGGCGGGCTCTGACGCGCTTCCTCCAGCAACTTGATCACATCCTCCCGGATCGGCCGCGGATACCACCCATAATCAAAGGCTTCGTGGAAAGGCCAGTACACCATGTCCTTGTCCGTGGGCGTCCGGATATTCCCTTTGGCATCCACCAGCACCATCACCAAATTGTGCTCATACTTGTCCGCCGGATTGGCCGCGATCAGCTCCGCGCTCTTCTTCCGCGCCGCGATCCGAAAAGTCTTTGTCATCCACTCCCGAATCGCGTCCCCATTCCCGTCCGGACTGGTGAGGCACCACCAATTGTCGCCGCCAAATTTCTTCTGCTCCATCCAAGCCTTCAGCACCTCCGGTCGGTCGTGCTCCGCATCCAGACTGATCGACAAAAGATGAAAGTTAGGGTCCTTGCCAAACTCCTTCTGCAATTCGTCCATCTTATCCGCCACCCCAGCACAGCCCTGCGGGCAGGTCGTATAAAGATAGGACACCACAAAGACCTTGCCCCGCAACTGCTCCAGATGCCGCGTCACCCCATTTTGATCGACCCACGCCGGAAGGTCGGTTTCAACCCGGCCCTGCATGGCGAGACGCCCCACCCGGAGGTCCTTGACCGTCTTGAGATAGTAGTTGATAAAAACGACCACGCCCAAGGCCATGATAATCATCAAGATCATCACGGTGGTGCCCTTTGAGGCTGGGCGGTCCGGCAAAGGCTCGCGGGGGGGAGGGGTGCTCATGGTGGGAAAGTTGGCCAGTCAGCCCGGCCAGGAAAAAGTCAACGGGCTGCCACCAGCAAAGCCAAAAGCATCACCGGCAAATAAATCAAGGTGCCAAAAAAGAGTCGCCGGGCATCACTCCGTTCCCCGCTGCGGCGAAAAACCAAACAAAGGCGCAACAAATAAAGCGTCGCCGCCAAGGCCGGAATCGCAAACCAACCCTGCGCAAAACCCGCCCAAACCGGCCAAACCGCCAGGCCCAGCATCGGAAGGGTCCACCGCAGCGCCAACCGCGCGGTCTTGGCCCCCGTAAGATCATCGTTCGACCACATCACAAAGCCTCCCCGCACATATTCCTCGCGGTACATCCAATTGATCGCCAAAAAGTGGGGCAACTGCCAAAGGAAGAGCAGCACAAAAAGATACTGCGCTTGCGGCTGCACAAAAAGCTCCCAGCGCAGCAAGCCCGGCTGTAACCCATGCGGACCAGCCCCGGCCACCCAGCCAATCACCGGAGGAATCGCCCCCGAAACCGCACCCACCAAGGTGTTCATGGCCGACCGCTGTTTCAGCGGAGTATAAACAAATAAATAGCTCACCAAGGTCAACACCGCCAAGGCCGAGGCCTCCGCATTGACCTTCACCCCCAAGTGCATGATCCCCAAGGCGCACAGCACCCAACCAAGCGCAAAGGCCACCACCGGCGGCACCCGCCGTCCCGGCAGCGGCCGCTCGCAGGTGCGAAGCATCTTAGCATCGGGTTCCATCTCCATCAGCTGATTGAAAACCGCCGCCCCGAAGGCCGTTAGGGTGGTTCCCAGCAAGGTGTGCACCAGCCCCCAACTGAGGAAGTCCCCCGTAGGAGAAAGCACAAAACCCGCCGCCGTTGTCACCACCACCAAAGCACTGAGTCGAGCCTTCGTCAGCGCCATAAAATCGCCCCGCGCCCATCCCAACGGGGTGGCCGGCGCGGCGGATGGAATGGCAGAAGTAGTATTCATAGAGTCTCCCCAGAAGGTCCACGGCTCATCCGGCCGTCCCCAGGCTCGCGCAATGGCAAAGCCGAAGGCCTCCCACTCGAAGCCAACCACGCCACGAGGAGGCCAAACAGCAATGTCGCTAAAAAGAGATGGGCCGGCTGCGCCACCGCTGGCAGGTGGTAGCGCACCAGCACCACCCCCAGCACATACTCCGCTCCCAAAAACGCCGGAAGCAACCACGCCCCACGAAACTGCTGGGCCCGGAGGGAAATAAAACCGGCCAACCCCAAGGCCACCAAGACCCAAGCGCTCGCCTTGTGAATAGAAAACACGAGCCCCAATTGCCCAATCCACCGATCGCGGCAACATGATTCATCAATCGCAGAAAGATGGTCCACCTGCTCCCGGACCTGAGTGCCCAGAACCACTTGCGTAAGCACAGCCAACAACACCGCCCACACCAACAGCCGGGTGCCAGCAGCAAGCACTCTGGCGGATCGCGCCTGCTCGCGCTCACCAATCCGCACCGCCGCAATGATCGCCGCCGCCACCAACACCAAAGCACCCAGCATGTGCAACGTGATGTTCCACGGGGCCAGATTGGTGTCCACCACGGTGCGCCCCATCCAGGAAACCAGTCCAAAACACGCTAGAGACCCAAATAACAAGGGGGGGAGCACAGGATCACGGCGCCGCTCGCGAAAGGCCAAAACAGCCGTCACCAACATCGCCAGGCCCCCGCCCATGCCCACCAAGCGATTGAGGTACTCAACCCAGGTGTGAACCACATTGAACTCCGCAATCTCGATCTTAGGCGTCGCAAAGCGGGTGCGGTAATCCGCCGGAAGTTGCGAGACATCCGTCGGCGGCACCAGTCGCCCGAAACAAGTAGGCCAATCGGGGCAACCCATCCCCGAACCCGTAGCGCGCACCACCGACCCAGCCAGCACCGTGGCATACAGTAACATCAAGGTGATGAGCGCCCATCGCCGCAGGGAACTTGTGGAGGATGCCATCACAGAACAAAGTAGAACGTAAACCAACCATTATCAAACACGCAGCAACGAAAGAACGCTGCCCAACCCGCTCAGGAGAACGAAAACGTGAGAAATAAAGCCCGACCCTGAACCGATGCTCCTAAGATGAAAAAAAGATTCACCCCACGAACACTCCACAGCCTCCAAAGAGGCCGCAATTAAGAGGGTTCCCCGTTTTGAAAGCTCGCTAACCACAGGCGGAGAACCACCCCCCTTCCCTATTTGGCAGGCACCGCCGCCGGGGCCGCAGCTCCGCTGGCAGGGGTGACCTCACCGGCCGCAGGCGAGGCCGCCTTGAACTTTTCAAAAGCCTTCTGACCAATCGGGGAATCTTTGAATGCATTCTGTTCGCTCAACCAGGCGTCAAACTTCTTGCTGTCAGCCACCACTTCGAGTTCCGAGCGCATGTTGCCATGCACGGCACCGCAGAGCTGGCCACAAATGATCTCGGACTTGCCTGCCTTGGTCGGAACAAACCACATGCGGGAGAATTTGCCCGGGTCAGCATCTTGGGCGATCCGCATTGTCGGAAGCGCCAAATTGTGGATCACATCCTTAGAAGTAACATTGATTTCAATCTTCTTCCGGTTCGGTAAAACTAAGGATCCCGTGATCACGTCGTCCATGCTGTTGGGGTCTTCAGGATCAAGCCCGATAGGATTTTGATTGCTGATGAGAAACCGGTTGGTCGTGCCAAACTTGTTGTCGGCACCGGGATATTGGAAGTTCCAGGCAAATTGCTCCGCCCAAGCATTGACTCGTACATCAGGATCAGGGAACTGATCCACCCGATTGGCCCACAGCGGGAAGGCAAACCCCAACAAGAGAATCACTTCCGTAATGATCACGCCAATTTCAAGATGGCTGGAAGCATGGCTCTGCACCCCATGGTAATTGGCCTTCGGATTCCGTTTGTGATAACCACGCCAAATCGTAACCACCAAAAAAACGGACCATCCCACGAAAAGTAGCAACATGAACCAATGGACGATTTCCAGCATGTGGTCGACCATTTGACCGTGCTCGGAATGGACCTCAGAAAGGCCGAACAATTTATTCAAGTATCCCATAAGTGGAAGGGGGGTAGTAAGCGGTAAATTAAAGGGTGGGATCAATCACGCCATTTGCCGCCTGGGCAGCAGCATAGCGTTTGGCGCGGCGGGCGAAAGAAACCACCACGGCGGCAATGCAAAGAAAAACGAAGGCCAAACTGACAAACATCACATAAACAGCACCGTTCGCCGCAAGCGTTGTCACCTGTCCATCCTGCCCGATACAAGTGGCACAGGCCAAGGAAGGCTGAGAAATGTAGAGAGTGGTCAAGTTCATCAGATGAGGATGGTTGGTGCTTTCTTGGTGTGAAACCAAATGCCGTAGGCGATCAGGCCAACCCCGAAAATCCCGCTGCCGATCCCAAGTGGACGGATCTCCTTGGTGATGTCGCTCTCAGGACCATAATAGGCGAACGCGGCAAAGCCAAAATCGAAGAGAATGGCCACGATCAGAAAAAACAGATGGAATGTTTTGAGTGACATAGAAGCAAACGGGTTAGAGAAGGAATCAACCAGTGATGGCGGCTTTGATGGGGTCCATGAAGGCCAACACGAAGAGGAACATCATGGCAGCCCCGAAAATCACCGTGAACAAAAGCACCTTGTAAATGAGACCGCGCTCGTGGTTTAAGTGCATGAAAATCAAGCTTACCAGGGAGACCTTAAAGGTCGCAATGGACAGGCCGATCCCAATATTGAGGGCGTGGCTCCCGAAATCAATCAGAGCCACCCCCCAGGTGATGCCGGTGAAAACAATCAGGACCAGTCCAATCCGGATGTAGGATCGGATGGTTTTGGCGAAGTCGATCGGCTCGGCATGCGAGTCGACGACAGTGGAAGGTTCGGAAGAATGATCCATGGGACAGCGGGCGATTAGAGCAGGTAGAAGACGGGGAAAAGGAAGATCCAAACCAAGTCGACAAAGTGCCAGAAGAGGCCCCCAACTTCGACGCGATTGGCAAGGTGTTCAGGATTCTTTTGGTACATTTTGCGACCAGTCAGCAGAAAATACCCGAGGACGATGGCCCCGCCCACGACGTGGAGACCGTGCAGGCCTGTCATGAGGAAATAAATCGCATAATAGGGACTGCGGCTGGGCGAGAAGTTGGTGTAAAACCTCTTGTCGCTACGCTCAATTTCGACCGCCTTGGCAGGGTCCTTTTCCAAAGCCACGCCGGCCTCGCCGGGCAAGAGCTCCACCACTTCCACGCGAAGGGCCTCGTGTTGCCAGTCCATGTTGGCCTCATAGTCGTGCACGTGTTCCGCATGCTTCTTGACGAACTTTTCGGTCTGTTCCTCTTTATGCTTGAGGAAGGCCTCTTTCAGTTGTGGATAATACTTCCAAGCGAGAGACTTTTCCGGGTCTTTCACCTGGCGCAGATCGATAAGGTCGGCGTTCAAAGGGATGGCATCGCCGAGCACCTTGCCCGTGAGCACCGCATCATCGCGGAAGATGATTTCGTTGGCGTTGTACTTAGCGAAATCCCGCTCATTCACTAAAAAGGTGAGCGGCTCGCCAACCACCTGAAGCTTCAAGGTTGCCGAGACAGCGTCAGGGTTGGCCGACTCCAGCTGCTTGATCTCAGCGGCGAGCTCGGCTAGTTTGGGAACGGCGGCCGCTTTGAGCGCCTCGTGTTCCGCAAGTAGATCGGTGGCCTTTACCGCATCGAAGGGAATCGGGAAATTGCTAGTTTCAGCCCGCTTCATATCCTCAACCTTGGCCTTAGGAGCATCAGCCCGCGCTTGAAGCGTCGCGGCTTCAGCGCGCACATTTTCCAGGTCGCGATAGGCCCGCTTTTGGATTTTCAGCCAATCTTCCGTGAGGGGCACCTCTTTTCCAGAAGGAGTGCGCAGATTGACCATTTGGCCGGAGGGAACCTCGCCAAAAGGCTTGTCGGCTCCAGCGGAAACGCGACGGTGCTTAAGGAAACGGGTCGTGCTCTTGGCCAGGTTGACACTAAGCTCCTTCACCTCACCAAAGGCGACCTTGTCGCCGTGGTGGGATTCGCTGGCGTGACCGGGGTGGCCATCCAAAACCGTGCCATCTTGCAGGATAACCGAGTAGTGGTGGAACTTGCCCCAATATTCCGTTCCCTTAATACACATAAAACCAAGCGCGCAAAGCAGGGTGATGACCATGTTGACCTGATACCACCCATAGCGGCGCGCCTTGAGGGCTGCCCAAGCCGCCACCACGGAGACGGAGGACACGATCAAAACCATGGTATTGATAAACCCAGGAAGAACATGCAGCTCGTGGCGGGGCCATGGAAAGTCAGCCCCGATGCGCAGGAAGACGTACGAGGAGAAAAGCCCCCCGAAGAGCATGACTTCTGAGGCCAAGAAAAGCCAAATGCCAACTTTGGCATTATAGAGGCCAGTGTCCGGCCGGGCGGTAACAGTGTAGGGAATCTCCATCGGGATGGTGCTGGAAAGAAATTGGCGGGTGGCCGGGGGATAAAATCAGTGAATGGTGAGGCCAGCCTTAGCGTCCACAAGGCTAGACGCTTTCTCAGCCTCAGTGACAGGTTCCCACTGAGGAGAGAAATCCTTGTCGGCCCCGGGAACACTATACTCGTAGGGACCGCGGTAAACGACCTGCTCCGTCAGGAAGTTGCCATGAGGAGGAGGCGTTGGCGTATTCCACTCCAGGGTGGTGGCATTCCAAGGATTGTCGGAGGTCACTTTTTTGCCCGCAAAGGCACTGTAGAAGAAATTGATGATGAACGGCAATTGGGCGATGCCCAGACCCCAGGCACCCCAGGAAATGACTTCATTGAGGTAGAAATACTTGTGGCTGGTCATTTCAAAGACTTTGCCACCGTCAAACCACCGGCGGTGGAAGCCAGCCATGCCCTGCACGAACATTGGAGCAAACAACACGTTCATGGCAATGAGGGAAGGCCAGAAGTGGAGGTGACCTAACTTGGTCCCCATCATGCGACCAGTCACTTTGGGGTACCAGTGGTAAATCCCTGCGAACAGACCGAAGATGACCCCAGGAGCCACAATGTAGTGGAAGTGGGCGATGACGTAATAAGTATCGTGCAAGTAGAGATCGATGAACGTGAAGGCCAAGGGCAGCCCCGTAAGGCCGCCGATGCCGAACATCGGCAAAAAGGCTGTGGCAAAAAGCATCGGTACCGGAAATCGAATCGATCCACCCCAGAGGGAAATCATGAGGCAGGTGAGCAGGATAACTGAAGGCACCGAGATCAGCACAGTGGTAAACTGGAAGAACGTCGCTACCACGCTGCCCATCCCAGTCAAATACATGTGGTGGGCCCATACGATGAAGGACAAGAAAGCTAAAGTGAGCACACCATAAACCATCGATTTGTAGCCCCACAGAGGTTTCCGGGTGTTGCAGGGAATGACTTCAGCCACAATAGCGATCGCGGGGAGCAGAAGCACATAGACTTCAGGGTGGGCCAGGAACCAGAAGAGGTGCTGGAAGAGCACCGGGTGGCCACCTCCGCTTACGTTGAGCAGGCCAGCGTCTTTGGTGTAGAGGCCAGTTGGGAGGAAAAAGCTGGAGCCAAACATCTGGTCAGAAAGCTGCATGAGGGCGGCGACCTCCAGAGGAGGGAAGGCCAGCAGCAACAAGAAGGCGATCACAAACATGGCCCAGGTAAAGAATGGCAGGCGCATCCAAGTGAGCCCCTTGGCCCTCAGGTTGATCACGGTGGTTAACACGTTGACGGCCCCAAGCAGCGAGGCGCTGATGTTGAACACCATCGCAAAGAGCCATTGCGTTTGTCCCGTCCAAAAGTGGGAGTCAGAGTTGGCCTGAATCGTCGCCGCCAAGGGAGAGTAGTTGGTCCAACCCGCTTGGGCCGCCCCCGTAGGCAAGAAGAAACTCGCCACCATGAAAACTCCGCTGACAAAAAAGAGCCAAAAACTCCACATGTTCAGCTTGGGGAAGGCCATGTCAGGGGCACCCACTTGAAGCGGGGTCACAAAATTGACAAAGGCGGCGAATCCCAAAGGCACCACCCCAAAGAACACCATGATGGTCCCGTGCATGGCCCCAAACATGTTGTAAAGAGAACCGGAAACCTTGCCGTCCGGGGCCCAGCGGGAAACGAAGTCGTCCCCAAAGAGATTGACGATCCAGGCCAGCGATGCAGGCAGGGGAACGCCAGGATGGGCGATGCTCCAGCGCATCACCAACATCAGCATGAAGCCCAGCGCCAGGAAAAGAAGGCCGCTGAACCCATACTGCACGCCGATCATTTTATGATCGGTGGAGAAGATGTACTTGTGCACAAACGAGATTTTGTGATCGTCGTGATGTGCTTCGTGGTGGCCGTGATCATGAGCATGATCGTCGTGCTTGGCTGGAAGGGTGGCGTCCATGATGAGTTCCTAGGGGTGATGGGGGGGTGGGCGCGGAGGGCTGAGATTATTTGGCGGACGGAGAAGGTGCCGGAGCGGGAGTGGGTGCAAGGCCGGCAGCCGGGGGAGTTATCACGGCGGCGGCCGCAGGCGGCCCGCCATGCTTGGAGGGAGGAAGATTGCCCTGCTGGGGAATGGCCTCAAGTTCGGCGGCGGTATAGGGTCCGGTGCGGGTGGAAAGCTTCTTTCTAAGCTCAACAATTTGGTCATCGTAAATCAGGGAAGCCTTGTTTCCCCACTCATTACGTATGTAAGACGCCAACTGGGCGAGTGCTTTATTATTTTTAACGGCACCCTGAGCCGGCATGGCCCCATTGTAGGTCTTCCCGAGGACTTGAATCTGCCCAGCAATGCCGTGCAACAAAATCGCAATGACGCGTTCCTCACCATTGATGACCCACTCGGAGTTCTTCAGCGGGGGATAAAGCCCTGGGACACCTTCTCCAGTGCCTTGGTGACAACTAGCGCAAACCGTGGCAAACTCACCTTTCCCCTTGGCCAGCCACACTTTTGGATCGTATTCATCGACGGCGGCCCCACCAGGACCTTCACCTTCGGGTAAATCCAGGGGAGACAGGAAACCCTTGAGGTTAGGACCCAGGGCGAAGTTTGGACCCAGATAAGCTCCGGCAGCGATACCAATCCCGATGATCGGAATCAGCGCCCACAGGGGAATGCTGCGCCATACCGGAGCCAAAGCCAAGTCAGCTTTTTCCCGGCGGACCGCCGCGTGAACTAAGCTCACGGACTCCATCACCGGAGCTGGGTCCCTCCCATCAACGGGAGTCGCAAAGGCATCGGCGCGGAGCACTAGACCTTCGACGGCGACGTCCAGGGGAGTGTTCGATAGAGTGGTATCGGATGAGTCGGAAGACATGACAGCGGGGGGCGATTACTTGGATTCCGGTTTGGCTCCGGTGATCGATACGGGGAGAGGCTGATCCCGCTTCAGGCCGAGAATGTAGTCGGCCAAGGCGCGCGCTTCACTGGAAGGAACGACCTCCAAGCCATCTTCGGGTGCCAAATTCAGGGGAAGAATCAGCGCGTTGTCCGAACCCTTGCCCTCTTTGGGGCGGGTGATGAAAAGGTGACGGTAGCCGGGGCTGGTAGACCACGCTTTGCGTGCGCGGGGCGCGTAGAGGTATAAGTAGAAATCGTTCAGCTTATCTTTAAATCGATAGCCGGCGTTGGCGAGGTCCGGGCCGACGCGCCGCTGGCCGAGCATGGCAAAGTCCTCGTGCAAGTAGTCCCACATGATTGTCTGCCGCGTGGCAACCACGGCCTTGCCTTCTTGATCTTGCCCCCAACCCTTTTTGAATTGGTCGATGCCAGCATAGTCCGGACGGATGAGCTGGGTATGGCACTGCACGCAGCCCTCGCGGGCATAAATCAACTCGCCGCGTTTGCGGTCACCAGCAAACGCCGATGGATAACTCAGCCCTTTAAGAGCGCCGTCATCAAATGGTTTTCCGCTGCCGGGCTCCTCCATGACGTATCTAACAGTCTGCCGGTTTCGCTCAGCCGCATAGGGGCGAGCGACCATGCAGTAGGTCGGGACGACAAAGCAGGTTCCCAGGATGAGAACGAAATTTTTCAAACTATTCATGCCTCTGCTCCTTCGGTAATATTAACAAGTTCAGCGGAATCGTGGGGTGCCGCAGGGTGAATTAACGTGGCGGCACCAGCCTTGCGTCCCCGTTGGCATACCATGAGTGCTAGGTGATGCAGGAAGACCGCATTGGCAGCCACGATGAAGATCCAAGCCAAGATGCGGCCCACCAGGTAGCCATAGGAGAAGGTAATCGCTCCAGACATGTCGCTGTCCCAACTGTCCGCAGCGGCGCCGTGAGAAAAGCCCGCAGCCAAAAGCAGCACACAAAGAGCGATGCAAGCGTAGGCAGACCACCAGAAGTGAAACCGGATGCGCCCGCCACTGATCCAT
>CALQKQ020000049.1 GCA_943331195.2 Akkermansia muciniphila
AAAGCGGGCCAGAGGAAAAAATCCCTCCAGCCCGCCTCCCGCCAGGGGCCTACCCATCCAGTAGGCTCCCGACTCTATAACCAAATGTAAAATGCGTTTCCTCTAAGATCACCAGGAAACCCGCAGGCCCGCCAGCGCCGTCACGGTGTCTTGTGAACCCGCCTTGCCGCCGTCCATGTTAGAATACTCCAAGCCACCCATCAGCTTCAGCTTGTAGTCGTAGATGTAGTAGTTCAAACCCGCGTACAGCGCATGGTAGCGGTCGCCCGCCCCCGTGCCAGCCCGGCGCTCATAGCGGCTCTGCGCTTTAAGCCCATTGGCATCGTCTGAAAAATCAAACTGATACCGCGTCACTAATTGCAACTTCTTCGTGATGTCATAGGTCGGCATGACCATGATCCCCGCATCCGCCGTTTCCCCAAAACCAGCTACCACCTCCGCCACCAAACCACAACTCCCCTGCTTCATCTCAAAGGTCGCCGCCAAGCCATTGTCGAATTGCGTCAAATAGCTGTCCTCCACATCGTGCTCGGAATGCAAATAATCCAATTGCACCGAGGCCCGATCGTACCCCGTCGCCTCTTTCAAATCATAGCCCACGCTCGCCATCAGCGAATAGGCCCCCGCAAAACTGCCAAACTCCTTGTCCACTTCGTTGGAGTACACCCCGCCATAGTAGCGCCAGTTCCCCGACTTCCCTGCCAAGGTGGCTCCCGCCATGTAATCATTGCTAAATTCATTCACCATCGCGGTCCGCTCAAAAGTGACCATCTGCGTGTCCGAGCGATTGTAGTCGTAGCCAAAATGCGGCTCCAATTTGCCCACATTAAGCGCTAGGGCATCGCTGAATTTCCAGGTCAAATTGAAGTTCTTCAAGCCCGCGTAGAAGTCCTCCCCATTCGTCAGGTTGGAATACATCTCGCCGTTAAACTCCAATTTCTTGTCCAACATCTTAGCTTTTAGCCCCAGCCGAAAACGCCGGTTCTCCCAGTCGTCATCGCTGAAATCTTCCCCGTCCGCGTTATAGTATTGCCCCTGATAGCGCCCCGAAAAAGCCAACTCCTCCAACCAAGGGTTGGCCTCATTTTTGTAAAGCTTGGCCATATTCCACAGCTGGTCAAAGGCCGAAGCCTCCGCCGCCGCTGGCGCCGCTGGCGCTGCTGGCGCCGCAGGCGCTGATACCGTACCCGCGCTCGCCGTGAAAGGCAGCGCGACAAAACTAAGGGCCATTAGGCCTCGGACAATCTGGGACATGCGTTGAGATCAAGGTTGGAGTGAAAACATGCCAGAACTTCCGGCATCCTCAACGATTACCCTCCTTTCCGTCACATCGTCCACGCCAGCTGTGTGACAAAATCGTTGAATTCCCTCAGCCCTCGCCCCCAGCCCTCGCCCGCCGCACCACAAACTCCACCAGCGCCTCACACTCGAAAAACCCCGGCCACATGTTGTGCCCCTGCCCCGCCGGCACCACCAACTCCATCTTCCCCCCCAACCCTTCATACCGATCCTTCACCAACTGCGAGTTCGCCCCCAAAGGCACCACCTCGTCGCTGTCCCCATGAATCGCAAATAGCGGCACCCCTCCCCGCGCCAGCGCCCCCAAGCGATCCACCGGATTGTGCTCCCGCAACTGCGCCCGAAAGGCCTCCGCACTTAAATGATAGGCTCCACAGGCCCGCTCCACCCCCGGATAACTAGCCACATTGCACACCGGATAAATCCCGGCAAATCCACTCACCTTCCCCGCATTCTCCGCCGCCCACGACAGCCCCATCAGCCCTCCCCGACTCCGCCCCAACAACACGCCCCGCGCCGCAAATCCCCGCCGCTCCCGCAACTCCGCATACAAAGCCGAAAATAAAGCCCGACCCTCCGGACTCCCATACGACTCCCCCACATCAATCCCTACCACCGCCACCCCCGCCTCCAAAAACCGCCGGAACATCCACCTCTCCTCCAACCCAGGCAAATTCGGCAGCGTCGGCGCATACCACACCCACTGCCGCCCCCCCGCGCCCGCCGCCACCTCCGGCACCATCGCAAACGCCACCTGCCCCCCCACCAAAAAAACCTCCCCCGGCAAGGGCAACACTTTCTCCGGCCCCGCCGCCATTCCCATCGACGCCCCCATCCAGAGCGCCCCAACAATTAGTTTGATTAGTCTCATAGCTTTGCCCAGCGGTCCACCCCGCCTAACTCCACCATCCGCCTCCTCTCCCCTCCTCGCAAGCGCGCCTACCGCCGCATCCGCAGCGCCGGTGCCGCCGCCAACAAACTCTGCGAATACCCATGCTCCGGCCCCGCCATCAAGGCCTCCGTCTCCCCAACTTCCACAATCTTCCCCCCCTGCATCACCGCCGTCCGATCCGCCAAATAGCGCACCACCGACAAATCATGCGAAACAAATAACATCGTCAGTTCTAACTCCCGACTCAACTTCTGCAGCAAATTGATGATCTGCGACTGAATGCTCACATCCAGCGCCGAAACCGGCTCGTCCGCCACCAGCAAGCGCGGCTGCGGCCCCAGCGCCCGCGCAATCGCAATGCGCTGCCGCTGCCCCCCCGAAAATTCGTGAGGATACTTCAACGCCGCCCCCGCGTCCAACCCCACTCGCTCCAACAATTGCCCCACTGCCTCCCGACAAGCCGCCCCATCCAGCCCCCCCACCCGCGCCTGAATCGCCTCCGCCAAGGTGCTAAAAATCGTGAGCCGCGGATTCAGCGAGGCATAGGGATCCTGGAAGACCATCTGAAAATTGAGCCGCGCCGCCCGCAGCGGGGCCCCTTTCAGCTGCGAAAGATCCTGCCCCTCTAGCAAAATACGCCCGCTGCTCAGCGGCTGCAATTGCATGATGGCCCGCGAGAGGGTGCTCTTGCCGCAACCGGACTCTCCCACCAAACCCACAATCTCCCCCTTACCCAGCGCCAGACTAACGCCGTCCACGGCCCGCACCGTCCCCGCTCCGGCCCGACCCGGAAAATGCACCGCCGCCTCCTCAATCACCAAAAATGTCCCCGGCGCACGCATCAGGAAAGCCCTCCTTCCACGCAGCCAGGGCAATCCTGAATCCAGTGCTGCGGCGCCACCTCCCGCAGTGGCGGCGGACGATCCGTTAAACAAAGCCCCTGGCGATCCTCCGTCTGCCGCGCCCGAAACGCGCACCCGCTCGGCAACAAACTCAAATCCGGAGGCAAACCCGGAATCGTATAAAGCGCCTGCCCCCGATCCTGCAAAGCCGGGATCGATCGCATCAAGGCCCGCGTATAAGCGTGCCGCGGTTGCGCAAAAAGCGCCTCCGCCTTAGCTGATTCCACCAAGCGGCCCGCATACATGACATTCACCACATCGCACACCTCGTGCACCACCGCCAAATCGTGGGTGATGAAAATAACCGCAATCCCCAGCCGCTTTTGCAGGTCCTTGATGAGGTCCAGCACTTGCTGCTGAATCGTCACATCCAGCGCCGTGGTCGGCTCATCCGCAATGAGCAACTCCGGCCGCGTGATCAGCGCCATCGCGATCATAACCCGCTGCCGCATCCCCCCAGAAAATTCGTGAGGATATTGGTCCATACGGCTAGTCGGCTCCGCAATGCCCACTTCCCGAAGCGCCTCAATGCCGCGCGCCCAAGCCGCCGCTTTGCTCAGGCCCTGGTGCAACCGCAGCGGCTCCACCAGCTGCGTGCCAATTTTTAAATAGGGATTCAGCGAGGTCATCGGGTCCTGGAAAATCATGCTAATGCGACTCCCCCGCACTTTCTGCAACTCCGCCTCGGAGAGCCCTAGCAAGTTCTGCCCCCCAAACATGGCCCGACCCCCCTCAATCCGCCCCGGAGGCTGCGGAATCAGCCCCAGCAAGGAATAACAAGTCACCGATTTCCCCGAGCCGCTCTCGCCCACAATCCCCACGGTTTGCCCCGCTTCCACCCGCAGGGAAACCCCGTCCACCGCCTTCACCACCCCATGGCGCGTGTGAAACGAAACCTGCAGATCGGTAACTTCTAGGATGGCACTCATCAGATAAAAAAATTCAAAAGCATTACAGGAGCAGCTTCAGTCCTTGCTCGATTTCACATCAATCGCATCGCGCAGGCCGTCCCCCACGAAGTTAAAACAGAACAAAGTCAGGGAGAAAAAAGCCGCCGGAATCGCCAGCAGCCAGGGATAAGTTTCCATGCTCTTGGCCCCCTGATCAATCAGGCTGCCCCAAGAACTTTGCGGCGGCTGCACCCCCAATCCAAGAAAACTCAAAGCCGCCTCCAACAGCATCACCGCCGGCACCGTCAGCGTCGTATACACAATCACCGGCCCCAACACATTCGGCACAATGTGCCGAAAGATGATTCGGGCATCGCTCAATCCCAGCGACCGCGCCGCTTCCACAAATTCCTGCCGCGCCTGCGCCTGCACTCCCGCCCGCACAATGCGCGCCATCGTCAGCCACTCCACCGCCCCAATCGCCAGGTACAGCAGCATCATGCTCCGGCCAAAAGCCACCGTCAGCAAAATCACAAAAACCATGAAGGGCAGCGAATACAACACGTCCACCACCCGCATCATCACCGAGTCCACCCGCCCCCCCAAATAGCCCGCCGTAGCCCCATAGGCCACTCCAATGATCAAGGAAACCAACGTCGCTAGGGCCCCCACGTTCAGGGAAACCTGCCCCCCCGTGAGCACCCGCACCAAAAGATCCCGGCCCGCCTCATCCGTGCCAAACCAATGTTGCGCCGAAGGAGGCGTCGCCCCCATATCCAGGTTCTGCGCCTCAATGCGGTAGCTGCAAAATAAAGGGCCCCCATAACACAGCAGCACCACCCCCGCGAGCACGACCCCACAAACCATCGCTAGGCGATTCTTCCGCAGCCGCGCCCAGGCATCCTGGCGCAAGGAACGACCCCGCGGGAGCGCGGCCAAAGGAGTAAGAGAGGAAGCGCTCATGTCAGGCGGACGCGGGGATTAAGCCAAGCCTGCAGGATGTCCGTCCCCAGGTTGATCAGCACCAAAAGTGCCGCGTAAAAAACCGTGGTCGCCTGCACCAGCGTGTAGTCGCTGTTGAACACCGAACCCACAAAGTGCTGCCCTAACCCCGGCAGTTGGAAAATCTTCTCAATGATGAACGACCCCGTGGTGATCCCCGCAAAGGCCGGCCCCAAAAACGCCACCACCGGCAGCAAGCCGCCCCGCAGCGCGTGCCCCATCACAATCTGCCGCCCCGGCACCCCCTTGGCCCGCGCCGTGCGAATGAAATCCTGATTCAACACCTCCAACATCCCCCCGCGCGTCAGCCGCGCAATGTAGGCCGCATAAATCAACCCCATCGTCGCCGACGGCAGGATCCAATCGCTCCGCTCAAACCACCCCGCCACATTCAGCCAGCCCAACTTTAACCCGAAAATCCACTGCAGCACCGGCCCCATCACAAAGGTCGGCAAACAAATCCCCAACATCGCCAGCGACATCGCCGAGTAGTCTAACCAGGTATTCTTGCGCAGCGCCGCCACGATCCCCGCAGGCAAACCCACCCCTATGGCAATCGTCAGCGCACTCAACCCGATCACCAGGGACACCGGAAAGGAATCCGCAATAATCTTGGCATTCGGTACCCCCTCATACCGCAGCGAGGGCAACAAGTCCCCCCGCGCAAACGCCGCCGCATGCACAAAATATTGCTTCCACACCGGCAAGTCCAAGCCATACCGCTTCTCCATCTGCGCCCGCACCGAAGCCGGCATCGCCTTCTCCCCCGAAAACGGATCCCCCGGCTTCAGCCGGATCAAAAAAAAGGTCGCCGTAAAGACCACCCCCAACACCAGCAGCGACTGGAACAGACGGCGAAGAATGAAGCGAAGCACAGTAAAAGTTAGGGTAGAAGGTCCATGTAGTCCAAAGCCAAAGCCTCAGCGGTTCCAGAAAGAATCCATCGATGACGGCGGCGCCGGCGAGATCAACTCAAAGTGCTTCCACGGGTGGTTGTCGAGCAATTTGGGATGCCATTCCTTCACCGCCGGATGCACCAGGCGAGAGCGCGTGTAAAAATAAATCGGAATCGCCGGCACTTCCGACAACACCAACTCCTCCGCCTGGTGCAGCAAGGCAAAGCGCTTCGCCCCATCCCCCTCCTGCGTCGCCGCCGCCACCAAGCGATCAAACTCCGCGTTGCTCCAGTGCGTGTTGTTATTCCCATTCCCCGTGGTCCACATGTCAATAAACGTCGCCGGATCCAAGTAATCCGCATTCCATCCCCCCCGCATGATATCGTAATCAATCCGCGACATGCTGTCCAAATAGACGCCAAAATCCTGATTCAGAATCCCCACGCTGATCCCCAAGTGCTGCTGCCACATCTGCTGCACCACCTCCGCAATGGCCCGGTGCGCCTCGCTCGTGTTGATCAAAATCTCAAAGGGCGGAAACCCCTTGCCCCCAGGATAGCCCGCCGCCGCCAACAATCCCCGCGCCTTCTCCGGGTCAAACTTGAACAATTCCGCCGCCGCATACCCCTCCATCGCCGGCACCAAGCCACCCGCCGGTTGCTGCCCCGCCCGGGTCACGTTGCGCACAATCGATTCCCTATCCAAGGCATACGCCAAGGCCTGCCGCACCCGCGGATCCTTCAGCCCCGGCCGCTCCGTGTTGATCCGATAAAAATACACCGCCGTGTTAGGATCTTGCTTGAAAATGCCCGGGTGATCCCGCCGGTACGCCGGAATTTTATCCAGCGGCACAATCTGGGTGACGTGCAGCATCCCCTTGCGAAAGAGCCGCTCCTCCGTGCTATCGCTGTCGATCGGATAAAAGCGGATTCCCTCAATTTTGACCTGAGCCGCATCCCAGTACTGCGGGTTTTTCTCCACTTCCAAAACCTGCCGGAACAACTGGCGCTTCAGCTGGAAGGCCCCATTGCTCACCATGTGCCCCTCCTGAGTCCAAGGATTCACCCGGTCGAGCGGATCCCCATATTTCTCAATGGTGTGCCGCGGCACCGGCCACCACGAGGTGTGCAGCAGCATCAAAATAAAATGCGGCGTCGGCCCCACCAGCGTCACTTGCAAGGTGTGGTCATCTAGCGCCACCGCCCCCACCTCCTCCGCCTTGACCTTCTGCTCGTAAAACTCCCGCCCATTCTTCAGCACAAAGAGCATCTGGGAATACTCCGCCGCCAGCGCCGCCGTCAGCATCCGCTGCCAACTCCACACAAAATCCCGCGCCGTCACCGGCACCCCATCGCTCCACCGCGCCTCCTTACGCAAATGGAACGTCCACACCGATTTGTCCGCATTCGCCTCCCAGCGCTCCGCCACCCCCGGCTCCGCCTCCGCGTCCTTCACCGGATCCTCCGCCACCAGCCCCTCAAACAGCGCCATCATCAAGTGGTGCTCCGAAACACTGTTGATCAAATGCAAATCCATGAAGCGCGGGTCCGCCCCATTGCCCACCAAAAGAATCTGGCGCGCCGCCCCCTCCTTCGCATCCATCGTCCCGCTGCCGCAGCCACTCAGGCCCACCGCCGCCACCGCAGCGCAGCACATTAAAAGTCGTCGGATCAAAAGCATAGGCGGGCCCACCTATGAACCAGCAGCATCCCCTGTGCCAGAAGAATTCACCACCTTCCTCGCCCCAAGCGCATTTTCTGCCCCCCTCAAGTCCCTCCCTCCCATCCCCAGCGATCCCCGCCCCCCTTGAAAGACCGCCGCCCCCACCGGAGTTTCCCCAAGTCACGTGGCACCTGGCACCCTCCATCAAACCTCGCCAGCCCGCCCCTTGTCCTAACGAAACAAACCAACCCGCCTGTGAACCCTCCCTCCCTCGCCAGACTCCTCACCTCGCTCAGCTGCGTCGCCCTAGCGCCCCTCTGCCGCGCCGAAGACAAACCCAAGCCCCCCGAACCTCCCACCTACACCACCCCAGAATCCGCCGGCGCCGACTTCGCCAAACAAGGCGAATACGAAGGCGGCCTCGGCGACGCCAAGCTCGGCGCCAACATCATCGCCCTCGGCAACGACTCCTTCCGCGCCGTCTTCCACCGCCAAGGCCTCCCCGGTGCCGGCTGGAATGGCTCCCCCAAAATCGAAGTCGAAGGCCAACGCCAAGGCGACACCATCGCTTTCAAAGGCGCCTGGACCGCCTCCCTCAACGCCCTCGGCCTCAGCGGAAAAACCGACCAAGGCACCGCCTTCCAACTCCAGCGCGTCGTGCGCCACAGCCCCACCGAGGGTGCCAAAGCCCCCGAAGGCGCCATCGTCCTCTTCGACGGCAGCTCCGCCGACGCCTGGCACGACGGCCACCTCGATGAACGGAAATGGCTCGCCGCCGGCAGCAAAACCAAGCAGGCCTTCCAATCCTTTGACTTGCACCTCGAATTCATCCTCCCCTTCAAACCCCTCGGCCGCGGCCAGGGCCGGGGCAACAGCGGCGTCTACATCCAAGACCGCTATGAATTGCAGGTCCTCGACAGTTTCGGCCTCAAGGGCGAAGACAACGAGTGCGGCGGCATCTACCACAACAGCGCTCCCAAGCTCAACATGTGCTATCCCCCCCTCCAGTGGCAAACCTACGACATCTCCCACACCGCCGCCCAATTCGACTCCTCCGGTAAAAAAACCCACCCCGCCATCCTCACCGTAAAACACAACGGCGTCGTCGTCCAAGACCACCTCGAACTCCAGTCCGCCACCCCAGGCGGCGGCTTCGAAACCGAAGTCCCCGCCCCAGGCCCCATCCAATTCCAAGGCCACGGCAATCCCGTCTTCTACCGCAACGTCTGGATCGTCAACAAATAGCCACCCGATCCGCGCTTCACTCCCCATAGCCAAAAAAGGCTTGGCCCTCTCAGGGCCAAGCCTTTTTTATGGTCAGCCGCAAGCGGCTGACGTCCGCCCTTAAGACTGCGCCTCGTACGGGCTAGGATCCACCTTGCCGAGATGGGTGATCTTGACGTGGCGCGTGATCGCCGAATCCTCGCTCGGAAGATCCACGGCGTCCCCCACCGACCGGTTCATCAAGGCCTGCGCGCTCACCGAAAGATAGGAAATAATGTTCTCCTCAATCTTGGTGTCCCAGGCCCCCAAAATCGAGAAAGTCTCCTCCTTGCCCGATTCCAAATCCACATACGTTACCACGCTGCCCACACTCACCAAGGTGTCCGTGGCGTCCGAAAAATCCGTCCCCTTAGCGCGGTTCAAGTCCCGCTCCATGTCAAAGCGACGCCGCGACAGCACCAGGGAGTATTCCTTGGCCGACTTGAACTCGAAGTTCTCCCGCAAATCGCCGTATTCCCGCGCAATCGAAATATCCTCAATGTTCTTGGGGATTTCCACCTGAATGAGGTGCTCGTAGGTGCGCCGCTTCTCCGTCAAGCTCGTCCAGGAAACCAGCAGCGTCTCCTCCTCTTCCTCTCCCTTGTCGCTGCTGCGCTCCGTGATGATGTCCTCCAATTCCGGGTGCACCCGAATAAAGCGCGCCAACAAAGAGCGCTTGCCCATCTCCTCAATCCCCGGAGACAGCATCACCTGGCGAGCAAAATTGCGCGCCTGGGCCAATTCCCCCAGCGCGAGGAAATCCTTGATCACTTCTTTGTCCGCCAACAGAAAATCGTTGATCCGATTGGCCTTGCGGTTAGCCTCATCAAAGTGATCGCGCTCAATCGCGCTCAGCATCGCTTTGGACAATTCCAAGCTGAATACCTTGGACCCCAGCCCCTTCCGCTCCTTGCCCAACCACACCAACGTCTCCGAAGAAAGACTCCGCTGCGTGATCCCCGTCAGGAAAAATTTGTTCAGAGGAGCCTCATAGCCCTTTTCCTTCAACACCGCCACAATCTCACCCAAACTGCGCTGACTCAGCCGGTTGATCAGCGGCAACAAACTAGCCACCCCAGCTTCCCCCGTGGCGTCCACCAAGGCGTCAAACACCCGCCGCTGCCGCGACACCGCCAGGCTCCCTACACACTCCGCCAAACGAGGACCTTCTGCCGCAATGGCCTTAGCCAGCGCTGGGGAAACCGCCTCGTGCAAGGCCTTCACCTTGTCCCGCAACTCGTCCCGCGACAAAATCAAATCCAAGGCCTCCACCGGCCGCAGCCGCAAATTCTGCGTCGCGGCCTCATCCGCTTCTTTAATGATCGATTCCAACACGCTCTGGTCCTGGAACAATTCCAGCTCCCGCGTGATCGCATCCAGGGCCTTGCCCTTCCCCTTGAGATCCCGCGCCTTGCGGAAATCCGAGAGCAGCGCCTCCGCCGGACTCAAGTCCCCCCCGCGCAACTCCAAGGGCAAATTCCGCTTCGCCGGCACGATGAATTCCGGGCGGCTCCGCAGCTCCTTCTTACAAGACTCCCACCAGCCCTTGAACGCCCCCTCACTCACCATCTTCGGCTTCACCACCGCCTCAAAGGCATCCAGCGACATGCTCCCCTTGTGGCTCAGCAAGACCGCGCGCACCAAGGCCGGCTTGTCTTCCTTAGCCAGCTTTTGCAGCGACGCCGGATCCGCATGGCGCCGCGCCAAAATGTGGCTATCCGCCACCGGTTCCAAGGACTTGGCCGCGAACTCAATCTTCAGCGGGTGACCCTGCTTGTCTTCGAAATCGACAACCACCTGGTCCTCATCAAACTTCCACGCCGCAATCCGCCCCACCCCCCAACTCTTGTGCGAGCAATAGGTGCCGGGCTCCAGCGCCGACAGGCGAGGTGCCAGGATACCTTGGAGCTTGCCATTGGCGACCAGTTTGGAAATCTCAGGATGGACGGTGGACATAGTTGTAAAATGGGGATCGCTGCGGTCAGGTTCCTCCGTCTCAGACAACGGGGGAATCGCAGCCATCGCCGCGCCCCCCTCCCCTTGCAAGGCGAGATTCCCACTCGCCCCCACCGCTCCACCCCCCTCGCTTACTGCGCCACGTAGTCCACCACCACCGCCTTGGCCAGGTGCGGCTTGATGAGAGTGACAAACTTCTCGTGCTCCGGGTGATGAATATACCCCGATTCCAAAGCCGCCTTGTTCTCAAAGCCAACCGAAAAAACATGGGTCAATTCCGGATTCATTTTCTCCGGACTCACATTGAGGCCCCACTCAAAGCTCTTCACGCTCGGGATGCTCTTCGACAGCGCCTTAAAGGCCACCGCAATCTCCTCAATCTTCGCCGCCGCCGTCCCCTCTTTAAATCCAAAAATCACCACGTGGCGGTAGGGGGCAGGCTCAGCAGACATAGCAGTAAAGGGGTTCAAGATCAAAGACGCAGCGAGAAGGGAGTAAACGAGTCGTTTCATAAGGTCAAAAAAAGGCAAAAGACCCTCCCCAAACGGACCCCGCGCCCCCCTTTGTTCAAGCGAAAGCGCCCCCCACCCTCAGGCACTGATCGCCTCCAGCGCCACCGCCGCGCTCCCAATGATCCCCGCGTCATTGCCAAACTTCGCCGGCACCACCTGCAAGTGCTCCGTGAAACTCGCCGCCAGCTGCCCCTTCATCTTCTTCCACAGCGGATCAAAAATCAGCTTCCCCGCCTTCGCGATCCCCCCGCCAATCACAATGCGATCCGGATTCAACAGCCACACCGCATTCACCAGCCCCGTCGACAACTGACTCGTAAACTCATCCCACACCTGCAGCGCCACCGGATCCTTCAGCTTCACCGCCGCCGCCAAAGCCTGCGGCAGCAACTCCTCCGCCGACTTCTTCACCTTGGCCCGCTTGTATAAATAGCCCGCGCGCTTCGCCAGCGGCCCGATCCCCGTGTAGCTCTCCAGCGCCCCCACATTCCCGTGCACAAACGCGCGCCCCCGCCAATCAATGCTCATCTGCCCCACCTCCCCTGCCCCAAAACTGCTGCCCCGATAGAGCCGACCATCCAACACCAAGCCCCCTCCCACCCCAGTCCCCAGCGTGATCGCGATCATGTTCCGCGCCCCCTTCCCCGCCCCGTGGACAAATTCCGCATAGCACATCGCATTGGCGTCGTTCTCCGCAAAACACGGCAACCCCGTCGCCGCCGTCAGCAAATTGCGCAGCGCCACTTCCTTCCACCCCGGCACGTTGGTCAACTCGTGTACCACTCCCCGCTGCACATCCACAAAACCCGGCACCCCAATCCCCACCGCCTCAATGCTCGGAAACTCCTCGCGCAACTCTCCCACCCGCCGCGTCATCTCCCCAATCAAGGCCTGAGGCCCCTTAAAATCCCCCGTGATAATCGGCTCCCCACTCCGCAAAAGCTCCGCCCCCCGCACCACCCCATATTTCACGGAGGTCCCGCCCATATCAATGCCAATAGCCAAAGGAAGTTCACTGCTGCTCATGGTAGTTCTTCTAAAAGTAAGGTCGATTCATCCAGAATCCGTCCCCCCACCATGCGGAAAGATCCGCCGCCGTCACCCGAATTCTGCACCCCCCACCTTCCCCCCAGCCCACCCGCTCCCTCAGCGCAACCACGGCAGCGCCAAACGCACAAAAAACCGCTCCCGCCCGCCCGCCTCAGGAAAAAAATACCGCATCCCTCCACCCTCCGCCACCACCGAAAACTCCTCGGCCCCCGGCACCGCCCAACCCGTCAGACGATCCGATACCTCCACCTGCACAAAGCCTCCCGGCAGCGCCGCATTCTGCGGAAAACGCAGGCCCATTCCCCTGCCCTCCACAAAAAAAGTCAGCGGACTTCCCTCCGCCACCAGCGGCGATGTTCCATAAAAACACTCCCAGGCATTCGCCAGACCATCTCGATCCGGATCCGCCAAAGGTGCCGACCGCTCCGTTCCCACCTCCCCAAAAACACCCCTCGCCCAAACCGCATACGCTCCCGCCGCACTCGGCCCTACCGCAACTAATTGTAAGGAGTTAGCACTCACCCTGCCCCCCCAGGCCTCGCTCACCTCGGAGCTGTTGATCATGGTCGCATTCCCCGGTGCCAAGGCCTCCGCATCAGGAAAAACCCAGCCCGCCGCTCCGCTGCTATACAAGCCCCATGCCACCACATTCGCCCCGTCCGCCTGCGGAGCCGCCCCCCCCACGGTCTCGCGTATAAATAAATACATTTTCTGAAAAGACAGCTCCGGAGCCTCCCGCGACGCCGCCGCAGAAAACCGCCCCGGCTGATTCCCCAAACTCCGCGTCACCGTCCCCGCAAAGGGCTGCCACAACAAACTCACCGCCACACAGCTCACCACCGTCGGCA